>SPCO01000193.1 GCA_004525275.1 Thermomicrobiales bacterium
CCGGCTGACCGGTAGCGGCTGCGCGATCTCCAGGATCCCGCCCTGCTGCATCTTCGGGATACGCTCGTTGGTCCCCGCCGATTGGCGCGGCTTGGTGTGCCGTTTGGCGATGTTCAGGCCCTCGACCACGACGAAGGTGCCACCGGCCGACGATCCACGCCGAAAGACGCTGCGCGCGCCCGATGGGGCGGCCGCCCGTCGGACGACCCTCTCGACCGTCCCGCGCTTGCCCGCATCCTTGCCGGCCAGGACGACGACGGTGTCGCCCTTGCGGATCTCCGGGACCTTGGCGGGGCGCGCTGGCGCTGCCCGGACCGCCATCACAGCACCTCCGGAGCGAGCGACACGATCTTCATGTAGTTGCGGTCTCGAAGTTCCCGGGCGACCGGCCCGAAGATCCGTGTCCCACGCGGGTTGCCTTGATTGTTGATGAGGACGGCGGCGTTCTCGTCGAATCGGATGTAGCTCCCGTCCGGCCGACCGTACTCCTTGGCCGTGCGGACGATGACTGCGCGCACGACGTCGCCCTTCTTGACCGCCGCGTTGGGGATCGCCTGCTTGACGCTGGCCACGATCACGTCACCGACGCCAGCATCGGTCTTGAGCGAACGCCCCATCACCCGGATGCACTGGATGGTCCGGGCGCCGGTGTTGTCGGCGACCTTCAGGCGGGTCTCGGACTGGATCACTGCGCGACCTCCTCGGCGGACGCGCCGGCCGGAGCTGGCTCGGTCTCACCCTCGGTCACGACATCAGCCTCACGGGTCCGTCCCGGGTGGGCGGACGCGTGGATGGCCTCCGAAGTCGCTTCCTCGTCGGTCACGACCTCACCTGGGAGTCCCTGATCGCCCGCCCGCTGGACGACCGATACGAGGCGCCACCGCTTCGTGGCCGACAGCGGTCGCGATTCCTCGATGAGGACCGTGTCGCCGATACGGGCGTCATTGGTCTCATCATGGGCCTTGAACTTCGTGCTCAAGCGGATGACCCGCTTGTAGAGTCGGTGGCGCGCCAGGCGCTCGACGGACACGACGATCGTCTTGTCCATCCGATCGCTCACGACGCGACCGACCTTGGTCTTGCGCTTGCCTTGCACCTGGGTGTCTGCTCCTGTCATCGCGTGATCTCCGTCCCGGCGGCCAGCCGAACTCCACGCTCGCGCTGGACGGTCAGGATCCGCGCGATCGTGCGCCGCGTCTGCGGGATCGTGCTGTAGTCCTTGAGTTGTCGAGTGGACAGCGCGAACCGCGCTCCCCACAGGTCCTGCTTGGCCTCACGGAGGGCCTCGTCAAGCTCTTTGTCGGAAAGCTGGCGAACCTTGTCGATATCCATCAGTTCGCCTCCTTCGCCGATTCGCGGATCACGACTCGAGTCGTGACTGGCAACTTGTGGCTGGCCAGGCGCATCGCCTCGATCGCCGAATCGTGATCGACGCCGGCCATCTCGAACAGGATCCGGCCCGGCTTCACGACAGCGACCCAGTGATCGGGCGCACCCTTGCCTGAGCCCATCCGCGTCTCGGCCGGCTTCTTGGTCGCCGGCTTATCCGGGAAGACCCGGATCCAGATCTTGCCGCCGCGCTTGACCGATCGGGTCATCGCGCGTCGGGCGGCTTCGATCTGACGGCTGGTGATCCAGGCCGGCTCCTGGGTGGCCAGGCCGTATTCGCCGAAGGCCACGCTATGCCCACCCTTGGCCATGCCGGACATGCGGCCGCGCATGACCTTGCGATGCTTGACTCGCTTTGGCATCAACATGGGTCAGACTCCTGTCCCGATCTGGGTCGGGACGCCGGCATCGCGGGCCGCTCGCTCCGGGGCGATGTCACCGCGATAGATCCAGACCTTGACGCCGATCCGGCCATAGGTCGTATGGGCGTGGACCTGGCCGTAGCTGATGTCTGCGCGAAGGGTACCGAGCGGGATCCGACCTTCCTTGTCCCACTCACGGCGGCCCATCTCGGAGCCGCCGAGCCGGCCGGCGACGGCGATCTTGACGCCCTTGGCACCGGCCTTCATCGAACGCTGGATGGCCTGCTTCATCGCCTTCTTGAACGCGATGCGGCGGCTCAGCTGCCCGGCGATGTTCATGGCTACGAGGTATGCGTCAAGCTCCGGCTGACGGATCTCCTTGATCTCCAGCTTGACCTTGCGGGTCGTCATCGCACCGATCTGCTGGCGCAGGATCTCGACGTTCGCACCACCCTTACCGATCACGATCCCCGGCTTCGCCGTGTGGATGGTGACCGTGACGTGATTGATGCCACGCTCGATCTCGACACCGCTGACGCTGGCGTTAGCCAGCCGCTTGTCGATGAGGGCGCGGATCTTGATGTCCTCCTGGAGAGAGGCCGTGTATTCCTTCTTGTCGGCGTACCACTTCGCGGTCCAGGTGCGCGAGACACCAAGCCGGAAGCCGTACGGATGGACCTTATGTCCCATGTCAGGCCTCCTGGTCCGCGACGATGATCGTGATGTGAGTCATGGGCTTGTGGATGGGAAATGCCCGACCCTGGGCCCGCGGCCGGAAGCGCTTGATCGTCGGACCCTCGTTGGCGATGGCGTCGGCGATATACAGATCCTCGGCGGACAGGTTGTGGTTGTTTTCGGCGTTCGCCGTGGCGCTCTTGAGCACACGGGCGACATCGCCCGCGGCCTTCTGGGGCATGAACCGCAGCAGCGCAGCGGCTTCCTCGACTGGCTTGCCCTTGATCGCCTCGGTCACGAGACGGGTCTTGCGCGTCGAGGCACGGAGGTACTTGGCGGTGGCTGAAACACGCACGGTCGGCATCTACTTCAGCGCCGTCGATCGGTCGGTGTGCCTGCCGTGCCCGCGATAGTTGCGGGTCGGGCTGAACTCACCAAGCCGGTGGCCGACCATGTTCTCGGTCACGTAGACCGGGATGTGCTTCTTGCCGTTATAGACCGCGATGGTGTGACCGATGAACGTCGGGAAGATCACCGACGCACGCGACCACGATTTCACGACCTTCTTCTCGTTGCGCTTGTTCATCGCCTCGATCCGATCGAGGAGACGGGCCTCGACGAACGGGCCTTTCTTGACTGAACGGGACATCGACTCCTACCTCCCCGCTACTTGCGATGCCGTGATCGGACGATGAGTCGTCCGGTCGTCTTTGACCGCCGGGTGCGATAGCCCATGGCGGGCTTGCCCCACGGGGTCTTGGGCGGCATCCCGGTCGGGGACTTACCCTCGCCACCGCCGTGCGGATGGTCACGTGGATTCATCACGACGCCCCGGACCTCGGGCCGTTGGCCCATGTGCCGGGC
>SPCO01000156.1 GCA_004525275.1 Thermomicrobiales bacterium
CAGCGCGTCGTCCTGAGCAGCGAACGGCTCTCGCATTCGAGGCCGGAAGCGATCCGGACGATCGTCGAGGACCTTGGAGCTGGCAGCGTCCACATCGTCGCCACCCTGCGGCCGCTCGCCAAGGTCATCCCGTCGCAATGGCAGCAGTCCGTCCAGACGGGCCTGCAAGTTTCGTACGACGAGTTCCTCGAGGAGATCTTCAACGACCCGGACGGCAGGCACGGCCGAGCGTTCTGGTATCGACACCGCCATGACCAGTTGATCGCTCGCTGGGCCGAGGTCGTCGGGCCGCACAACGTCACCGTCATCGCGCTCGACGATCGCGACCATGGCATGGTCCTTCGAGTCTTCGAGCAGATGCTCGGTCTCAAGGAGGGCACGCTGGTCGCCGACGGTGATCGGACCAATCGATCGATGACGCTGCCCGAGGTCGAGGTGGTCCGCGCCTTCAACGAGCAGTTCTTCGCGGAAGGCCTCGGCCGCCCGCTGCATACCAAGGTCATGCGCTTCGGGGCGACCGCACACATCAAGGCACGCGAGCCGGCGCCGGACGAGCCCAGGATCGAAACCCCCCAATGGGCCCTTGATCGTGCCGGCCAGATCTCCATGGAGATGGTCGACACCATCATGGCCTCCGGGATCCGGGTCGTCGGTGACCCAGAGCGCCTGCGGCCGACACTGACCAGTGGCCTCGTGGATGGTCGGCAGCCGACGTTCCGGATCGCACCGGAAGTCGCGGGGAGAGCCGCGATGGGCGTCCTCCTGGCCAGCGGCCTGGCCCGAAGCACCAAGGACGGGGATCGCTATGTCCCGCGCCCGTCCGTGGAGCCGATCGCCCTGGCCCGGATCTCGACGATCCAGATGATGGCCGTTCTCTGGCGACGGATTCGAGCGGCCGTGGTCATTCGGACGCGTCGGTTGCTCCGGCGGTCCGGATGACGGGCGACCCACAGCCGGATCCGCTGCTGCTTCCCGAGGAGACGCGTGTCATCCACATCGGGCCACCCAAGACCGGTACGACCTACCTGCAGAGCGCGTTCCACTCGTGCCGGGCGGCCGTGGCCGAACAGGGCGTCCACTACGCCGGCCGGACGCGCCAGCCCACCGCCGCGGTCCAGGCGGTCCTCGGCAACCAAAGCCCGAACACGGGCGAGGTACCCGCCATCGGCCAGTGGCAGGGCCTCGTCCGCGAGGTCAGGCGGAGCAAGAAGCGACGCGTCGTCATCAGCAGCGAATTCCTCGCCGATGCCAAACCTGAGGCGATCGAGACGATCGTCCGCGACCTGGGCAGCGACCGGGTCCATGTGGTCGTGACCTTGCGGCCGCTGGCCCGGATCATCCCGTCGCAGTGGCAGCAGTTCATCCAGAGCGGCGTCCGCAAACCTCTTGACGCCTGGCTGGACGCGATCTTCAACGATCCTTTGAAGGTCACGCCGACGTTCTGGCGCCGACATCGACACGACGAGCTGATCGCCCGCTGGGCCGACATCGTCGGACCGGATAACGTGACGGTCATCGCCCTGGACGACCGCGACCATGCAATGGTTACTCGCGTTTTCGAGCGTTTGGTCGGGCTGCGCGAAGGCACGCTCGTGGCGGACCAGGACCTCAGCAATCGATCGATGACCATGCCCGAGATCGAGGTCGTTCGGGCATTCAATGAACAGTACTCAGCTGAAGGGCTGGGCAGACCGCTGCACACCATGATCATGCGTTTTGGCGCCGCGACCTACATGAAGTCAAGGCCGCCCAACCCCGACGAAGCGCGGGTCGAGGCGCCCCAATGGGCCCTGGACCGGGCCGGCGAGGTCGCCCGCGAGATGGTTGATGCGATCGTGGCGTCGGGTGTTCGGATCGTCGGCGACCCGGAGCGCCTGACGGAGGTGCCCACCAGCCAGCTCGGCAACGATCCGCGGCCGGAAGTGGAGATCTCGCCACAGACCGCGGCTGTCGCGGCGATGGGCGTGCTCATCTCGAGCGGTCTCGCGAGGGGCGATCATCGCGTGCCGAACACCCGCGCGGCTCGCGTGGCGGTCGAGCCGATTGCGCTCGTTCGAGTGCCGACGCTGCAACTTCTGGTCGTGCTCTGGCGCCGGACGCGAGCCGCGGCCGAACGAAGGACCCACGCGCTGTTTCGCCGGAACGCCTGACCAGCCTTCGCGATCTCCGGGCTTGAGCTAGACCCCTTCGGAAGCCCGGCCGATCCTGAGGAACAGGGCCTCGCGGATCCGCTCGACCGCGTCCGCGACGCCGGTCGTCACCGTCTCGATCACGACATCTGCGTCCTCGGGCGCCTCGTACGGTGAATTGATCCCGGTGAAGTCGGCGATGCGACCTGCTCGGGCCTCGGCGTACAGGCCCTTCCGGTCGCGCATCTCACAGACCTCGAGCGGGGTATCGACGAATACGAGCAGGAACGTTCCATGCGCCTCGATCATCGTCCGCGCCGCCGCTCGACCGACCGCGAACGGGGCGATCGGCGCTGCCAGGGCGATCCCGCCATGGGCTGCGACCAGCGACGCGACGTAGGCGATGCGGTCGATATTGCGCTCGCGCGATGCGACATCGAAGCCGAGCTCTGCCGAAAGGTGCTGACGGATGTCATCGCCATCGAGCAACGTGACCCGCGAGCCCCGGTCTGTGAGGTCGTCGGCCAGGGCTCGAGCGATGGTCGACTTGCCCGAGCCGGACAGGCCCGTGAAGAAGACGACCGTACCGCTCGGGCCGGATCGTTCATGCGCAGCAAGGAGCTCGGCGGCGGACGCCTCGGGGTAGATCGCCCGCACCTCGCGCTCGAACGCAGTGGGCAGGGCCGCCAGCCGCTCGACGGTCTCGGTGGATCGGAGGTCGCGCAAACGCAGCGTCTCGGCTGAGCCATATCTGGACAGGACATCTTCGATGCCACCGACATCACGATCGGGCATGGGCACGACCAGCGGGATGACGGGCAGGCCGGTCTGTTCCGCCACGAGTTCGCCGACGGCCCGGGCGGCGCGGGCGAGACCCGCAGAGCCGACCGCGTCTGGACGCCGGCTGCTGCGCCCCGAGGGCACGACCCACAGCACCGCGACGAAGTCGGCGGTCTGGATCGCATCGACGGCTTGGCCCACGTCCGTAAGCGTCGGCAGGTCATCGACCACAACGGCAAGGACCCGGCGCTCACCTGCCGCGTCCTGAACGGACGCTCTGATGTCGTTCGCTGATCTGCGTATGACCGGATCCCACTGCGGACCTGCGCCATGGGGCATGGCCTGCAAGGGGCGAAGCGCATGCTGGCCCCCACGATCGGAGCGCAGGTGGGCAACCGGCGTGTTCTCGCTGTCCGTCAGCACCCGCTCCTCTCCGGCGCCGATCTCGATCCACGAGGGCAACCCGGGCAACCCACCACCGAGCGCGAGTTCGAGGGCATCCAGCCCATCGGCGTCGAGGACGACCCGGGCGATCCCGGCGACCTCGGCCAGATCCTCGCCATCGCCGACCGGCAGTGAGCTCATGAAGGGCCTGCGTCCGTCCCGGAGACGGCCGGGTCGGGGCTGCGGGCGGCGGTGGACTTGGGCGCGACTCGGGATCGGATGTACCTCCAGATGAGGTTGCCGAGCACGATGGCCGCGATCGCCGCCAGAACGACCAGTTCGGTCGACATGCCGATCAACTTGAGCCCTGACGCGAGCAGCAGCACGGCCAGGATCCGCCGGATGATTCCGCCCGGGGCACGACTGCTCATATGCGCTCCCAGCCAGGCGCCCGGGATGGCGCCGACGAGCAACGACCCGGCGACGGCGAACGAGATGCTGCCAAAGACGTAATGCCCAGCCGCGGCTGCCGCGACAAGCGGGATGGCCTGGGTGAGGTCCGTCCCGACGAGCGCCGACGCCTTCAGGCTCGGGTAGATGAGCAGCAGGATGACGATGATGATCGAGCCGGCGCCGACGGAGGTGACGCCGACCATGAAGCCCGCGACCGCGCCGAGCACGATGGTCGGTATCGGCTTGATCCTGACCACAGGGGCATGCGTCACCGTGGCCGGGCCCTCGCCGAGGGGCAGCCGTTTGCGCCACATCTGGAGCAGGCTGCGCACGATGAGGCCGCCCGTCGCCACCAGAAGGGCGACGCCCAGCGCCTGCTTGATGATCGTCGTCGATCCAGCGTCCAGGGCGAGGACGCTGATGAACCATGCCCCGATAAAGGCGGCCGGGACCGACCCGAGACAGAGCCAACCGACAAGCTGAAGATTGACCGTGCCGCGGCGCAGGTGGACGATCGCAGCCGCCGGCTTCATGAACAGGCTGACCACGATGTCGCTGGAGATCGCAGTCAGCGGATCGATCTTGAAGAAGAACACCAGGACGGGCGTCATGAGTGCTCCACCGCCCATCCCGGTCAGTCCAACGACGATCCCGATGAGCAGTCCAGCGACAGCCAGCGGGGCGTCGAGCGACAGGGCTGGCATGCCGAGATGATACCTGCGACGCTTTGGCCGGACCGCTCCGCGCCCAGAACCTGCCCATCGTTCAGACTACGAGCTACGAAGGAAGGTACCGTGACCTCA
>SPCO01000053.1 GCA_004525275.1 Thermomicrobiales bacterium
AGGAGCGGCTCGACGCCACGCAGGCCTGGCTCGACGAGTACGCACCGGAGCGCGCTCGACTCGCGGTTCGACGCGACGAGCTGCCGGCCGAGGCGAGTGCGATCGAGCCCGACCAGCGAACCTTTCTGGCTTCGCTCGCCGAGGCGGCCGAGAACCAATCCCCAGCCGGCGGCGATGCCTGGCAGGCAGAGATCTTTGCTGCGGCCGCGGGGCTCGGACTGGCTGCCGGCCGGGCGTTTGCGGCCCTCTATCTCGCCTTCCTCGGACGGACGAATGGGCCTCGGGCCGGCTGGCTATTGGCCAGCCTGGAGCCGGGATTCGTCATCGAGCGGCTGCGCGTGGCTTCAGGAGACGACCAATGAGCGTCGGTCTCCAGCGCCTCCGCGACGAGCCCGATGTCATCCGCGATGGTGCGATCCGCAAGGGTGAGGACCCGGGTCTGGTGGATCATGCGCTCCGACTCGATGCCGAGCGGCGGCGATTGCTGGCTGAGACCGAGGCACTCAAGGCCGAACGGAACGCGGCTTCGAAGGAGATCGGCGAGTCGATCAAGGCGGGCGCGGCCGCCGATGGCCCCGAGGTCTCGGGCCTGCGAGCCAGGTCGACGGCCGCCGGGGAGCGGAGCAAGGACCTGGATGCCTCGCTGGCCGAAGTCGAAGCCGATCTCAACGATCTGCTGCTGCGCATCCCGAACCCGCCGGACCCGGACGTCCCGGTGGGAGGCGAGGAGGCCAATGTCACGATCCGCGTGTGGGGCGAAATGCTGCCCCATGATCAGCCCCTCGTGGGCGAGATCGGGGCCGATGCACCCGCCGGCGGCCCGACCTGGACCCGGAAGCCTCACTGGGAGATCGGCGAGGCCCTCGACATCATCGACAACGCCCGGGGCGCGAAGATCGCCGGCTCCGGCTTCCCGGTGTACAAGGGCGCTGGATCCGCCCTGCAGCGTGGCTTGATCAACTGGTTCCTCGACGTCCACACCCGCGAGAACGGGATGACCGAGGTCTGGCCGCCGGCCGTCGTCAACGCGGCGAGCGCCACCGGGACCGGTCAGATCCCGGACAAGGAAGACCAGATGTACGTCGTCACCCGCGATGATCTGTACCTGGTCCCGACCGCCGAGGTCCCGGTCACGAACCTCCACCGCGACGAGATCCTCGACGCCACCGACTTACCGATCCGCTATGCCGCCTATTCGCCCTGTTTCCGACGCGAGGCGGGGGCCGCCGGCAAGGACACTCGGGGCATCCTGCGCGTTCATCAGTTCGACAAGGTCGAGATGGTCCTGTTCGAGCGACCTGCGGACTCGGCAGCGGCGCTCGAATGGATGACCGAACGTGCCGAGATCCTCCTCCAGCGCCTTGGTCTGGCCTATCGCGTCCTGCTGATGAGCACCCGCGAGATGGGTTTCACACAGGCACGGAAATATGACCTCGAGGTCTGGTCGCCGGGAGTGGAACGGTGGCTCGAAGTCAGTTCGTGTTCGAATTTCGGCGATTTCCAGGCGCGCAGGATGGCCATCCGCTATCGACCTGAGCCCGGTGCCAAGCCCGAGTTGGTCCACACCCTCAACGGCTCGGGTCTTGCCCTCGCCCGGATCGTCGCTGCGCTTCTGGAGACCTACCAGCGACCGGACGGCTCGATCGACGTCCCAGAGGTCCTTCAGCCGTACATGGGGCGGGCTACCATCGACTGAGCACGGTCTGAACGTCCTGACCGATTCCTCGCGATATCCTTGCCGCTGGAGAGGTGGCCGAGCGGTTGAAGGCGGCGCTCTTGAAAAGCGTTGAATCGAAAGATTCCGTGGGTTCGAATCCCACCCTCTCCGCCACCTGCGGCGCCCGTCCGACGGCGCCACTTGACGCTTGGTCGCGGCCTGACCATACTCCGCGGACATCACGAAAAGATGGGCTGTGAACGGGACGAGTACCCGTCGCACGTCGACCCAGAGATCCGGCGGTTGGTGCGAGCCGGAACGACGACGGCGAGGGAATGGCCCCGGGAGCCTCCGGACCAAACACGAAGCGGCATCTGTCGCGGTCGTCAGTAGGCTCCGGCGCAGAGCGCCAGCGATACAGGGCAGCGCCGATCGGCGGCAGTGACGATTTCGACACCAGCCGACCCGTCGGTCAAGCAAAGTGCGGCATCGCCGAATGAGGGTGGCACCGCGGAAGGCACGACCTTTCGTCCCGGGACGATATGGTCGTTCTTGATTCTCCGAGGCACCAACCGATGACGACAGCCGATCCGATCAGCCTTTCGCAGACGCAGCGCCTGGCGGCCAACGCCGACACGATCCTCCTGCGGGCCACCCGCCCCGCCGACCTGGAGACGCCGATCGGCGCATTCCTGCGTCTTGACGATGGGGGACCTGCCTACCTGCTCGAATCCGTCGAGGGCGGCGAACGCCTCGGGCGCTATTCATTCCTTGGCGTCGGACCCCGCCGTCTGCTCGAGGTCCGTGATGGTGTCGCTCAGATCCAGACCCGCCCCGTCACCGAGACGACGTATTCAGCCGACCTCCCGATCGAAACCAGCCCGGCCACCGACCCACTGGCGGCCATCCGATCCTTCGTCCCGCGCCGCCGGGTTCAGCCGACCGAAGGGATGCCGCGCTTCACCGGCGGTGCCGTCGGCGCCCTGGCGTACGACGCCATCAGCGCCTTCGAGCCGACGGTGCCACTTCCCGGATTCGATCCGGTCGGCGTGCCGACGGCCGCATTCATCGAGACCGACCTGGTGCTCGTCTTCGATCACCTGACCCATACCCTGTCCGCGATCGCATCGCTCCACACGGAGACGCCGGATCTGGAAGGGCGCTACCGGATCGCCGAGGAGGCCATCTTCGAGGCCCTCGAGCGGACCGGTCGGCCGAGCGCGGCGGAAGTCGCGGGCCTACCGCAGCGCTCCGCGACCGGAGTCGGCGAGCCCCGACTGGCGGGACCGATCGACACGAGTCTCGGCCGTGACGGATACATCCATGCGGTCAGGACGGCGAAGGACGCGATCGCCGCCGGTGAGGCTATCCAGGTCGTCCTCGCGCGCCGTCAGTCGTTCGAGCTGCCGACGGACCCGGCGACCGGCCAAGCGCTCGACGGCATCGGACTCTACCGGGCGCTGCGTCGGGTAAATCCCAGCCCGTATCTGTTCTTCACCCGGGCCCCGACCTTCGAGGTCGTGGGCGCGTCCCCCGAGCTCCTCCTCCAGGTCGAAGGCGATCGACTGACCACGCACCCGATCGCCGGGACTCGACCGCGCGGCGCCGACGCGCGTGAGGACGCGCTCCTCGCTGAGGAGCTCCAGCGCGACCCGAAGGAGCGGGCCGAGCACGTCATGCTCGTCGATCTCGGGCGCAACGATCTTGGTCGGGTGGCCCGACCCGGCACCGTGACGGTCAGCAAGTACATGGAAGTCGAGCGCTACAGCCACGTCCTCCACCTGGTGTCGCATGTCGAGGGTCGCCTCAAGCCGGACCTTGATGCCCTCGACGCCCTGCGCTCGGTGTTTCCGGCAGGGACCCTGTCCGGCGCACCCAAGATCCGGGCGATGCAGCTCATCGCGGCCGCCGAGGGCGAGCGACGCGGACTGTATGGCGGAGCGGTCGGATACCTCGGCTACGACGGCAATCTCGATACGGCTATCACCATCCGAAGCGCGGTCCTCAAGGACGGTCAGGCCCACATCCACACCGGCGCCGGGATCGTCGCCGGTTCCGTGCCCGAGAAAGAATTCGAGGAAACAGAACACAAGGCGGCGGCCGTTCGACGGGCGATCGAGCTTGCGGCCGGCATCGCCGATGCCCCACGAGCCGAGGATGCCGAACCGTCGCAGGCCGAGGTCGGCACCCAACCATGATCCTCGTCATCGACAACTACGACAGCTTCACCTTCAACCTCGTGCAGGCACTGCAGGCCGCCGGGGCCGACGTGCGGGTGGTGCGCAACGACGCCATCGACATCGAGGCCGTCGCTGCCATGGCCGACGACCCCACTGAGTCGCTGCGGGGGATCGTCATCTCGCCGGGACCCGGCAAGCCGGACGATGCCGGGATCTCGGTCGGGTCGGTCCGGATCGCAGCCGACCGCGGTCTGCCCCTGCTTGGCGTCTGCCTCGGGATGCAGTCGATGGCGGCGGCGTTCGGGGCGTCGATCGTCCGAGCACCGTCACTCGTCCACGGCGAAGCCAGCGAAGTCACCCACGACGGCGCCGGCCTCCTCGAGGGGATGCCACCGGCGTTCATGGCCGCCCGGTATCACTCGCTGGTCGTCGACCCGGCAACCCTGCCGCCCGAGCTGCAGGTGACCGCGATGAGCGAGGTCGACCGAGTCGTGATGGGTATCCGACACGTCGCCCTGCCGCTCGAGGGCGTCCAGTTCCATCCCGAATCGGTGTTGACCCCGCAGGGCCCGCACCTGCTCGCCAACTTCCTGCGTCTGGCCGGCGAGGGCGAGGCGTCGCGCCTCGATGACGCGTCGGGCTCCTTCGCCACGGCCGGTCTCGCCGAACCGGATGACGTGGTCGCCGGAGGGGCCCGATGAGCGACCAGGTCCGAGCCGCGCTCAACACGATCGTCGACGGGGGCACGCTTTCGCTGGACGAGGCGCGCGGTGCGATGGGCGAGGTCATGGACGGCGAAGCCACGCCAGCCCAGCTTGCGGCGTTGCTCATGGGTCTCCGGATGCGCGGCGAAACGGTCGATGAACTGGCCGGATTCGCGACCGCCATGCGCGAGCGGGTGATCCGCGTCGAGGCGCCGGACGGGGCCATCGATGTGGTCGGGACGGGCGGCGACGGCAGTGGGACCTTCAATATCTCGACCACGGCTGCCCTCGTCGCGGCCGCGGCGGGCGTTCCGGTCGCCAAGCACGGCAACCGTGCGATCACGTCCCGGGCGGGCTCAGCGGACGTGCTGGATGCGCTCGGGATCCGGATCGACCACGACTCGGCCTCTGCTGGTGCGGCGCTGCGCGATATCGGCTTCGCCTTCATGTTTGCGCCCAGCTTCCATCCGGCCATGCGCCATGCCGGCCCGACCCGCCGCGAGATCGGTGTTCGGACGGCGTTCAATCTGCTCGGCCCACTCACGAATCCGGCGGGGACGCGTCGCCAGTTGCTGGGCGTCGGCGCGGCGGCCGCGGCGGAACGGATGGCCGAAGTCGTCCTGCGCCTGGGAACGGATCGTACGTTCGTCATCCATGGCGATGGCGTCGATGAATTGCCGCTCGACGGTAGCGGGGTGCTGTACGTCGTCGCCGATGACCGGATCGAGCGCCAGCTGGTCGATGCGGCCGCGCTTGGTTTCAAGCGTGCGGTGACGACGCGCTTGGCGGGGGGCTCTCCCGGGGAGAACGCCAGGATGACCGAGGCGGTGCTCCGCGGCGAGTCCGGGATCCGACGCGACGTCGTGCTCCTGAACGCCGGTGCGGCCCTGCTCGTCGCCGGCGTCGTCGATCAGCTGGAAGCGGGGGTCGAACGGGCGGCCCTGACCATCGATGCCGGGCTCGGTGTGGGACTTCTCGATGCGCTGCGGGCGGAGCGGCGCGCCGCGGAGGCAATGCGAGATCGAGCCGGCGCCCGAGGATGAACGTCGTCGCAGCGATCGCCGCTCAGCGTCGGATCGACATCTTTGCCGAGATCGAGGGCCAGGATCGCCGATCGATCGATGAGGCCGCCAGATCGGCCCCCGCGCCGCGCCAAATCGCGGAGCGACTGGCGGCCCCCGGGCTGCACGTCATCGCCGAGATCAAGCGGGCCTCGCCGTCGGCCGGGCGGATCGCCCCGCTAGACGACGACATCGTCGCGCGCGCCCGCGCGTACGAGGCCGGCGGTGCCGTGGCGATCTCGGTCCTGTGCGAACCGCATCGATTCAATGGGTCGGTGGACGACTTGCGTGCGGTCCGGGCTGCGGTCGCGCTGCCAGTCCTCGCCAAGGACTTCGTCGTCGAAGCGATCCAGCTTCCGATGCTTCGGGCGGCCGGCGCGGACATCGTGTTGCTGCTCGCGGTCCTCCATCCGGCGAAACGACTTGCATGGCTGGTGGATCTGGCCCTCGCGCTTGGTCTTGAGCCCCTCGTCGAAGTCCACGACCCGCGCGAGATCGAACGAGCGCTGGCCACGAACGCTCGACTCATCGGACTGAACAACCGCGACCTGCGCGATCTCGAGGTGGATGTCGAGTTCGCGGCCAGGATGCGTGCCTCGGTCCCGGACGATCGGCTGGTCATCGCGGAATCGGGCGCGCGAGACACGTCGATCATCGGCCGCTGGCGTGCGCTCGGATTCGACGGGGCGTTGGTCGGCGAGGCACTGGTCCGCGCTGGGAACCCGACCGCCGCGACCAGGGCCTTCGTTGCCGCCGGTCGCGTGCCAGAGGATCCTGCGAATGCCGCGCGCCGGCCGATGGTCAAGATCTGCGGCGTCACCGATGCGTCCGGGGTCCTGGCGGCGACGGCCGCGGGTGCTGATGCGATCGGGCTGAACGTGGTGCCCGGCACCCCCAGGGAGCTGACCCTCGACGAGGCCGCGGATCTGGCCAGCCTGGCCCGTGGCGCCGCGACCGGCGGTCGGCGCCCGATCGTGGTCGCCATCACCGCCGATGCCACAAGCCAGCATCTCGCCGCGATCGAGGCTGCCTTTGACCCGGACGTCATCCAGCTCAGTGGCAACGAGACGGTCGCGGTTGCCCGGGCCGGCTCGCGTCGGACATGGAAGGTCCTGCACCTGCCCGCTGCCGAGCCCGCTGACGTATCACCGGTCGCCGCCGAGATCGTGGCCCGCGGCCGTGCCTACCTGGCCTCCGGCGTCGAACGCATCCTCCTCGATACGGCCGCCGGGCCGCATCCGGGCGGAACCGGTCAACGAGTCGCTGAACGACTGGCCGCCGCGGTTGCACGGGAGTTGCCGATCACCCTGGCCGGGGGTCTGCGGCCCGCCAACGTCGCGGGGGCGTTGCGTGCGGTCGCTGCCGTCGGGGTCGATGCTGCGTCCGGTGTCGAAGTCGCCCGCGAACCTGGAGCGCGACCGGTCAAGGATCCCCTTCGGGTCGCGCTGCTGACGAAACGCGCCCGGGCGGCCCGGGATGACCGCCCCAACCTCCCGTTCGGCCCGACGCCGGTCCACCCGGGGCTGCTCGATGCAGACGCGGCTGGGCGATGGGGGATGGAGGGCGACTTCGGCGGTCGATTCGTGCCCGAGACGTTGATGGCGGCCCTGAGGCAACTCGAAACAGCCTACGCCGCGCTCCGTCAGGACCCCGTCTTCTGGGCGGAACTGCGGGAGCTGCTCGGGTCGTTCGCCGGCCGGCCCACCGCGCTCTACCGCGCCGACCGGCTGGCCGAGGCCGCTCGTGCCGAGGCGACCCGCCTCGGGAATGCCCCGATCCCGCGCCTCCGTCTCTATCTCAAGCGTGAGGATCTCGCCCACACGGGTGCACACAAGATCAACAACGCGCTTGGGCAGGCGCTCCTCACCCGTCGACTAGGCAAGACCCGGGTGATCGCCGAGACTGGGGCCGGCCAGCACGGCGTCGCGACCGCGACCGCCTGTGCGCTCCTCGACCTGCCCTGCGTCGTATATATGGGCGCCGAGGACATCGAGCGCCAGGGTCCGAACGTGCTCCGAATGCGCGCCCTCGGCGCCGAGGTCCGCTCGGTCACGTCGGGCACGGCAACGCTCAAGGACGCGGTCAACGAAGCGATGCGTGACTGGGTGACGAACGTACAGGACACTCACTACGTCCTGGGTTCGGCGATGGGCCCGCACCCGTACCCGACGATCGTCCGTGATCTCCAGCGCCGGATCGGCGACGAGGCGGCAGCCCAACTCCACGCCGTCGAGGGACGCCTGCCCGATCTCGCGCTGGCCTGCGTCGGCGGCGGGTCAAATGCGATCGGTCTCATGGCTCGGTTCATCGGCGAGCCGACGGTTCGATTGGCGGTCGTCGAGGCGGCCGGCGACGGGATCGAGACGGGCAGACATGCCGCGGCGATCCTCGGAGGGACTCCGGGCATCCTTCATGGTTCGCGCTCGCTCATGCTCCAGGACGCCGACGGCCAGATCATCGAGGCGCATTCCGCGTCGGCCGGCCTTGACTACCCGGGTATCGGGCCCCAACTCGCGGCCCTGGCCGAGGGTGGTCGGATCGAGGTCAGCGCCGCCACCGACCGGGAAGCGGTCGCAGCGATGAAGGCCACGACCCGGACCGAGGGGATTCTGCCCGCGCTCGAGACCGCGCACGCGATCGCCGCGCTTCCCAAGCTGCTGGCAGGGGCCGGCAAGGTCGGCGGCTCGTGGCCGGACGAGATCCTGGTGCTTCTCGGGTTCTCTGGGCGGGGCGACAAGGACCTCGCCGCGCTCGAACGGTTTGCGGATGTCGAACCGTGGGAGAGCGTCCGATGACGCCCGCCCCAGG
>SPCO01000048.1 GCA_004525275.1 Thermomicrobiales bacterium
CCCATCGCTGGCTCAGTCGGCGGGGACCGACTCCAACCGACGTTTGAGGGCTTCGATGTCCAGCGAGGCCGCCCGGCGAGCCTGCGGCGCGACCATCGATTCGAACATCCGGTAGCGCAGTGGTAGACCCAGTCGCAGCGACCAGTGCAGGCTCGTTGCCAGGTCCTCGGCGGCGACCCTGGCATTGATCTCGATCGTCACGCCGTCCTTGTCCTTGCCGCCCAACCCGAGCGCCATGTCCGGCTCGAGGAGGGTCACCCGCCCGTCGAGGATGGTCGATCGACCCGCGACGGTCTGGCTGATCCGCAGGGCAGACCCGACCGCCAATGGCGCGATCGGATCGAGTCGCTCGACTCGCACGATCCCGGATGCGATGAGCCACTCCGGATACCGGTCGACATCGATCAGCGCGGCGAAGACGGTGGTCGGCGGTCGCCCGATCCGCGTCGAGACCTCGACGGTGACACTCACGCGAGCTCGCCCGCCACGGGCCGGAGACGGAAGGAAGGACCGCTGCCCAGCGACTCGGCCGGCGTCCCATAACGGAGGATGAGTTCGCGGATCGCCCGGGCATGATCAGCCGGCGGCAACTCCTCGGCGACGGCATCGAACGATCGCTCCCCGACCGTCACGTGGCAGCCCGGATCGGCCAACAGGTTTCGGGCCCAGGCCGTCGTCCCCGACGCGGCGGCCACGAACAACGCGGCATCGGCCTCAGTGGTCTCCATCACGAAACCGACGGTCACGACCCGCGCCTGACCGGTCTGCGCCCCGCGCGCCACGATCCTGACGAAGCGTCCCGACCTGACGAGCTCGTCTTCCATCGACGCGTCCTCGAGCACGGTGTTCGACCGCAGCGCCAGATGGTCAGCCGTTCCGTTGCCAGGACTTGCCCTCGGTCTGGGTGGATGGCGCATAGACCATCTCGACCCGCTGCATGTCGCGCACCGTTCGAGCGCCGAGGGCGGCCATCGATTGACGAAGGGCACCGATGAGGTTTTCCGAGCCGTCGGTGACATGAGCCGGGCCAAACAGGATCCGCTCCAGGGTGCCCACCGTCCCGACCTTGATGCGAGTGCCGCGAGGCAGCGTCGGCGAGGGTGCGGCCATCCCCCAGTTCATTCCTCGGCCAGGAGCCTCCTCGGCGCGCGCCAACGGCGAACCGATCATGAGCGCATCGGCCCCCGCCGCGATGGCCTTGGCCAGCTCGCCCCCTCGGCGCATCCCTCCATCGGCCACGACGGGAACATACCGACCCGTCTCCGCGAGGAAGGCATCCCGGGCGGCCGCTACGTCGCTGATGGCCGTCACCTGAGGGATGCCGATGCCCAGGACCTCCCTGGTCGTGCACGCCGCGCCCGGCCCGACGCCGACGAACACGGCCGCGGCCCCCTGTTCCATCAATGCGAACGCAGCCTCGGCGTTGGTCGTGTTGCCGACCGCCACGGGGATCGGCATCTGGCGTCCGAACTCCGCGAGCGATAGGGGGTCGTACTCGCTGGCGATGTGACGGGCCGAGGAGACCTGGCTTTGGACAAGGAACAGATCCGCTCCGTGGTCCGCGCAGTAGAGCCCGAACCGTCGCGCTGCGGCTGGCGTCGCGGCGACAGCGACGGGCGAGCCGGCGGCGCGGATCTCGGCAAGACGTCGGGCGATGAGATCCTCGCGGACGGGCGCCTGGTAGGCCTCGAACAGCAGGTCCTGGACCTCGTCTGTCGGCGCGTTCGCGATCCGTTCGAGGATGGCGTCGGGTTCCTCATACCGGGTCTGGACGCCCTCTAGATTCATGACAGCCAGCCCACCCAACCGGGCGAGCGTGCCGGCAAACGCCGGGTCGACGACCGCATCCATGGCTGAGGCGAGGATGGGGATCGCGAGGTCGATCCCCGCGAACGACTGCTCGAAATCCACGTCGGTCGGCTCGATGGTATCGATCCCGGGCGCGAGGGAAACATCCTCGAATCCGTAGGTCGGACGGATCGTGTCAACCTTCGAATGGAAGACGCGGCGCTGCGCCGCGGTCGCGATCCCCGAATCCATTGACCCTGCCGTTCGGTCGATCACGATGCCCTCCTGCGCCGAGTCTACCAGCGCGTCAGCTTCGGTGACCGATGGTCCGATTCGGCCCGGTCGCCGTCGAGTGTCAGCTCGAACCAGGCGGCACGTTCGGGCTCGGACAGGTCGTCGCGGATCCGCTCGACCGCGGTCCGATAGCCCGGCCAGATGACCTGCTGATGCGCTTCGTCCAGGTCATGCCAGCGCAGATCATCGTGCTCGGCGGACAGATGGGGTTCGGCATTCGGCCGGAGTCGAACGGCGAAGACGGCGGCGGTGACGATCGCGTCGTAGGTGGGCTCATGGAACTGGTTGACCAGATCAAGGTCATAGAACGCCTCGATGTCGGCAGGCCCAAAGCCGGTCTCCTCGGTGAGCTCCCGCAGGGCCGCCGCCGCGACTCGCTCGCCCGGCTCGAGCGAGCCGGAGACGCATTGCCAGAGTCCCGGGAGGATCCGCCCGGGCGAGCGCCGGATCAGCAGGATCTCCGGCCGGTCGACACCGCGTGCCGTGGTCGGGACGCGGAACATCCAGCAATCGACGATATCCGGTCGGAAGGGGGTCATGACAGGGCCGTGGAGGTGTGGTCGAGGGTGTGCAGTTGCTCGAGGTGCATCAGATCGTGGACACCGGCGAAGACCAGCCACTCCCCGCAGCGGAGGTGGCCGACGAGGGGGTGCTCGAGCGGACAGGGGTCGGTCTCGTGCCCGGCCACGGTCCGCGCCGATCGATCGATCAAACGCTGGCTTTGGGCGATCTTGCGAATGAGCATCGCCCGATCGGCATCTGGTGGGCCGGGGACACCCGGCACGACCGCCGGAGCACTGCCCGGCCATCGTCCGGAGGCGGCCAGGGAGGCGGCCAGGCACAGGCCGGCCCGAGCCTCGCAGTCATGTCCGATCGCCTGGGCGACATTCCAGTCGTCCTCACCGCCGGGCAACCTGAGGACTTCCTCGGAGGCATCCTGCACGAACGAGGTGAGCGCGTCGGTCAAGGCCGCAAGTTGCGCCGCGACGCTCATGGCCGAGCCGTCGCCCGCCCGTCGCCGGACTTCTCGCCGAACACTGATGAACCGACCGGTGCCCACGCCCCGCCATGCCGCCACGATATCGGGTGCGCCGGGTTCGAGACTGTCGACCCAGGTCGCCGTCAGGGTCACAGGCGCTCGAAGCGCTCGACGGGCATGACGAAGACCGTCGCCCCGCCGACCTCGACCTCGAGCGGATAGGGCATGAAGAATTCGCCCGGCTCCATGATCGGCGGCATCGGATTCACGACCTGGGTCCGTGACGTGCAATTGGTGCGGACGATGCCCATGACCTCGTCGACGTCCCCATCTTCGACGCCGAGGATGATCGTCGCGTTGGACTGCTTGAGAAACCCACCCGAACTTTGCATACGGGTCGCTCGGAATTCCTTGTCGAGCAGCGCGTTGACGAGGACGCCTGCGTCCTCGCTGTGAACGATGGCGACAACAAGTTTCACGCGCGGAGTATCGACTCCGCAGGCGACCGGGGTCAACGTCGAGGTGTACGATGCGACTTCCCACCTGCCGCAGGAGTCATCCGTGTCGACCGATCGACGATCCAGCGATCCGCGCCTGGCCATTACCGCGGCCATCGACTCACTCGCGACGGGCGAGGATCTCGACTCGATCCTCCTTGGCATCCTCGCCGCCGCCGTTACTGCCGTTCAACCGACGTTCGGCGCGATCATCGTGGCCGACCCCGACCGTCAAGGTCTCCAGGTCGCAGCCTCGCACGGCATGGACGATGCGGCGATCAGCCGTCTTGGTGACGAACTCGCGGATCCAGCCCATCCGTTCGCCTCCGCCGCGAACATGCGCGAGGTGACCTTCGACCGGGCGTCCATGACGCCGGACGGCAGCTCCTTCGTCGGGGCCTACCTGCCACTGGTCGTGACCAGCGGCGGCGTCCACGCGGCGGTCGGATCGATCGGTTTCGGGTGGCCGTCACCGCGCGGACTCGACGATCCGGAGCGCCAGACGCTGACAGCCCTCGCGTCGCTGGCCGCCATCGCCGTCGATCGGGCCCGGCTGGCGTCGACCGCCGCCGAGCGCTCCGAGTGGTTCGAGCGGATGGCCCACACGGACCCATTGACGGGGCTCGCCAACGAACGGACCGTCGGGCGGATCCTTGAAACTGAGCTCGCCCGCGCCAGTCGTCAGGGCGGTGAGGTCTCGCTCGCGATGTTCGATATCGATGATTTTCAGGCGACCAACCAGGAAGGTGGCCATGAAGCGGGCGATGACGTCCTGCGACGCGTGGCCGCCGTGCTCTCGGAGTCGGTCCGCCTCATCGACACGGTCGGTCGGATCGGTGGTGACGAGTTCGTCCTGATCGCGCCCGGCGCGGCTGGGATGGTGGTCGCCCAGCGGGTCCTCGATGGCATCGCCGCCCTGCCCGATGTGGCTGGGCGACCGATCACCGTATCGGCGGGAGTGGCCCGCTTCCCAGGCGACGGCGCCGACGCCCAGGCGTTGATCGCCGCCGCGACCGAGGGACTGGAGCGAGCCCGAGGCGATGGACGAGGAACGGTCGCTTCTGCGTTGGAGCCGAGCGTCTAGCCGATCAGCCGGTCAAGGGCGGCTGCAGCTGCGGCTGCGACCTGCTCGGCCGGTTCGCTCGCATCGACAACCACGAAGCGATCGGGTTCGCTTTCAGCAAGATCGAGAAAGCCGGCGCGGACTCGGCGGTGGAACGCCAGGTCAAACTCCGCCTCGAAGCGGGTCACCTCCTCCGGCGCCTTGCGAGCCAACCCGTCCTCGATCGGCAGGTCGAGCAGGATGGTCAGGTCGGGCCGCAAGCCGTCCGTGGCGGCTCGTTCCAGATCTCGAAGCTGGGCGAGCGGGATCCCCGCTCCATATCCTTGGTAGGCCAGGGTCGAGTCGGCGAAGCGGACGCACAGGATGGTTTGTCCGACAGCCAGCGCCGGGCGGATGACCTCGCTGACGAGTTGGCGACGAGCGGCGCTGAAGAGCAGCGCGTCGGTCAGCGGGTCCGTAGTGGCGTCGGCATCGGTCCGGGCGAGGATCACCTCGCGAATGCGTTCGCCTAGCCAGGTCCCGCCTGGCTCGCGGGTCAGGTGAACGTCCAGACCGGACCGCTCAAGGTGCCTCGCCAGGGCGACCGCCTGGGTCGTCTTGCCGGCCCCCTCCGGTCCTTCGATGGTGATGAACCAGCCGTGGGTCGGAGTCCGGAGACGGGTCACTGGCCGAGTGTATCCGACCGTGGCGTGGCGGCGAACACCAGACGGGCCCGACGGCCGTCATCTGGTACGCTCCGCCGCGCATGCGTGATCTGACCCAGCGCGCCCTCGACACGGCCTCCGCCAAGGGCGCGAGCTACGCCGACGTGCGTCTGGTCCGGCGCCTCGAGGAGAGCATCGCGATCAAGACCGGTCGGGTCGAGGGCGTGGCCTCAGGGGAGACCGAAGGCTTTGGGGTTCGCGTCCTCGTGGACGGGGCCTGGGGATTTGCGTCGTCGCACATCCTGACGGCGCCGGAAGCGGATCGTGTCGCCGCCGAGGCGGTCCGGATCGCCCGGGCGAGTGCCACGGCCCTTCGCCACCAGACCCGACTCGATGACCGACCGCCCGCGAACGGCACGTTTGAAACTCCCTGCGTGGAAGACCCGTTCGAGGTCCCGCTCGAGACCAAGATCGCCGACCTTCTGGCGGCGGACCAGGCCGCGGCCGCGGTCCCAGGGATCGCCTATACCGAGTCGAGCTACGCGGCGCAACGCGAATGGAAGACCTTCGCGGCCACCGACGGCAGCCTGACCGAGCAGGTCATCACCCACGTGGGCTCGGCGATCGAGGCCAACGCCGTCGACGGCGACGAGCACCAGCGACGGAGCTACCCGGACTCGGGCGGCGGCTGGCAGGCGGCCGGCTACGAGTACATCCGGGGCCTTGGCCTGGCCGAACGCGCCGAACCCCTGGCCGCCCAGGCGGTCGAACTGCTGACCGCGCCGCAGTGCCCGTCCGGCCGGTTCACGATCGTCCTGGATCCGAGCCAGCTCTACCTCCAGGTCCACGAGTCGTGCGGTCATCCGACCGAACTCGATCGTGTCTTCGGGACGGAGGCGTCATACGCGGGCACGAGTTTCCTGACCACGGACAAACTCGACGAGGGGTTCCGTTATGGCTCCGACCTCATCGACATCGTTGCCGATGCGACAGCGCCGGGCGGGATGGGCACCTTCGGGTGGGATGACGAAGGCGTGGCAGCCCAGGCCGTGCCGCTCATCCGGAACGGCATCTTCGTGGGCTACCTGTCAAGCCGTGAGACCGCGCCGCGGATCGGTCGCCAGAGTGGGGGCGCCATGCGGGCCGACGGCTGGAATCGTATCCCGCTGATCCGAATGACCAACATCAACCTGCTGCCCAAGCCCGGGATGAGTCTCGATGACATCGTGGCCGACACGGACGACGGCCTGTACCTGGCCTCGAACCGCTCGTGGTCGATCGATGACCGCCGGCTCAATTTCCAGTTCGCGACGGAGGTCGCCTACGAGATCAAAGGCGGCAAGAAGGGCCGCCTGTTCAAGAACCCGACCTACACCGGGATCACCTATGAGTTCTGGCGCTCGTGCGACGCGGTCGGCGACGAATCGAGCTACGTCATGCTCGGCACGCCCAACTGCGGCAAGGGCGAGCCGGGGCAGACCGGACATGTCGGCCACGCGGTCCCGGGCGCGCGGTTCCGCGACGTCCAGGTCGGCGTCGGCAAGTGGTAGCGAGCGCCTGACGTGATCCACGACGATCGAGCCCAGGACGCGTTGACGCTCGCCGAAGCGGCGTTGGCAGCGGTGCTCCGCGACGGCGTCACGGAGGCCGAGGCGCTGGTCACCGCCGACGACTCCGCGTTGACCCGGTTCGCCAATAGCGAGATCCACCAGAACGTCGCCGAGACGAACGTCACGATCAATCTCCGGGTGGTCGTCGGGAAGCGGGTCGGTGTCGCGTCATCCGGTCGAACGGACGCGGAAGGTCTGCGACGCCTGGCCGAAAACGCCACGGCCATCGCCCGAGTCGTCGAGGAACTCGACGACTGGGGCGGGCTTCCGGGGCCCACTGAGATCCGCGATGTCAGCGAGGCCTATAGCCAGATGACCGCGACGGCAAGTCCCGAGTTTCGGGCCGAGGCCGTCCGTGAAGTCATCGCCGCCGCAGATCATCTCGAGGTCACGGCCTATGGTTCGTTCGCGACCAGCCTCGAATCAATGGCGATCGCCAACTCGAATGGCACGCGGGCGGCGGGGACGAGGACGACATCGCAACTCATCACGGTCTCGATGGGCGCCGGCGGCGGGACGGGCTACGCCGAATCCGCGGCCGTCGATGCGTCGACGATCGACGCTGCCGCGATCGGCCGGGAGGCTGCGTCCAAGGCGCGGGCGACGGCCGACGCGGTTTCGATCGGGCCCGGCGACTATCCGGTCGTCCTCGAGGAGTACGCGGTCGTCGACATCGTGGACATGCTCGGCTACCTCGGGTTCTCCGCCCTGGCGGTCCAGGAAGGCCGGAGCTTCGCTGAGCCCGGCCGTCGCATCGGAAGTGATCTCGTGACGATCGTCGACGACGGCTACGATCCGGCCGGCCTGCCCCTCTGTTTTGATTTCGAGGGGGTCGCCAAGCAGCGCGTCTCACTCGTCGAACAGGGGATCTGCCGCGACGTCGTCTACGACGCCCAGACCGCATCCCGTTCAGGCGTGGCATCGACCGGGCATGGTTTGCCGGCACCGAACCCCTGGGGCCCATTCCCGCTCAACATGGTCATGGAAGCCGGATCGTCGTCGCGCGAGGAACTCATCGCCGGTCTCGATCGCGGTCTGCTCGTGACCCGTTTCCATTACACGAACCCGGTTCACCCAAAGCTTGCGATCGTCACCGGGATGACCCGCGACGGGACATTCCTCGTGGAGGGCGGACAGATCGTGGGACCGGTCCGGAACCTCCGATACACGCAGAGCTACCTCGATGCGCTGGCCGGGACCGTGGCGGTGGCCCGGGAACGCAAGGCGCTCCGGGGGTTCCTGGGCGGAGTCGTCGTGCCCGCCGTCCGCATCGACGGCTGGACCTTCACGGGCGCCACCGAACACTAGGCGCGGGTCGGAGCCCGGGTCGGAGCCCGGACCTCGGGTCGGGCCACCCCGCCACGGCCGTCCGCGGCCACGGCCGTCCACGGCCCAAAGCCCATCAGCCCAAAGCCCATCAGCCCACGGCCACGGCCGTCCACGGCCCAAAGCCCATCAGCCCACGGCCACGGCCGTCCACGGCCCAAAGCCCATCAGCCCCACAACCTGGCAGGATTCTCACCCACGGAACGCTACGGTCGGTCGCGAGGCCAAAGCCCGCGGCCCAAAGCCCATCAGCCCCACAACCTGGCAGGATTCTCACCCACGGAACGCTACGGTCGGTCGCGAGGCCAGCAGACCCAGATTCGCGAGCGATTTCGTGGGACCTGAGCGTGGAACGTGCCACCCCGGACCCACGAACGCCATCGATAGCCCGTCAATTCGAACATAGCGTCCCCCCCATGGGAATCTCGCCAGGTTGAGTCGCCGGGCGCTGGCCGCCGCGCCGCTGGGGCCGGGCCGCGCCGCTGGGAC
>SPCO01000165.1 GCA_004525275.1 Thermomicrobiales bacterium
GGCGTTGCTCCGCAACCGACATCGCCGGGTGGCCCACAATGGTCCGGTGACCGACCCCGAGCTGGGCCCCGATGGGTTCGCCGCCCTTGAACTCGACCCACGTCTGCTGGCGGCGGTCAGCGCGTTGGGCTACGAAGAACCGACTCCGATCCAGCGCGAGGCGATCCCGCCGCTGCTGGCCGGGCGCGACCTTCTCGCGGAGGCACCGACCGGGACGGGTAAGACCGCGGCCTTCGCCCTCCCGACCCTCCAGCGCATCCCGATAGGTCAGGCGGCTGCTGGCAGTACCTCGGCCCTCGTCCTCGTGCCCACCCGTGAACTCGCGATGCAGGTCGCTGAGGCGATCCTCAAGTACGGCCGCGAGATGGGCGCACGCGTCCTGCCGGTCTACGGCGGGCAGCCGATCGGTCAGCAGCTTCGCGGGCTCCGAAAGGGTGTCGACATCGTGGTGGCCACGCCCGGTCGGGCCGTGGACCACATCACCCGGGAAAGTCTCCGTCTCGACGATGTGCGCGTCGTCATCCTCGACGAAGCCGACGAAATGCTCGATATGGGCTTCGCCGAGGACCTCGAGGCGATCCTCGGCGCGACTCCCGAGGGGCGGCAGACCGCGCTGTTCTCCGCCACGATCTCGCCGACCATCACCCGGATCGCCAAGCGACACCTGCGCGAACCGGCCCGGATCAAGGTTCACGCGGAGAAGGCCAGTCGAGATGGCGCTGCGCTCGTTCGACAGGTCGCCTACGTCGTCCGTCGCAATGACAAACTCGCCGCGCTTTGCCGGATCCTCGACGTGGAGGACCCGACCTCCGCACTCGTCTTCGCTCGGACGCGCGGCGAAGTGGACAACCTCGCAGAGGCGCTGAGCGCGCGCGGGCACGATGCCGGCGCCCTCCACGGCGGCCTCTCGCAGGAGGCCCGCGACCGGATCATGGGCCGGTTCCGCGATGGCTCGCTGGATGTCCTGGTGGCCACGGATGTGGCCGCCCGCGGTCTCGATATCGAACATGTCTCACACGTCGTCAATTTCGATGTGCCCTCGAACCCCGACGCCTACGTCCACCGGATCGGGCGCACCGGCAGGGCCGGGCGCGAGGGTGTGGCGATCACGCTGGTCGAGCCGCGCGAGCACCGGATGTTGCGCAACATCGAGGGGGCCACCCGGTCCAAGCTGGCGATCGCCCATCTGCCGACCGTGGCCGATCTTCGGGAGCGTCGAACGGAGATCCTTCGCGCCAACCTGCGCGAGGCGTTGCTGGCCGAGGGCTACGACCGATTCCGCGGCGTCGTCGAACCGCTCTCGGAGGAGTTCGACGTCGTCGATATCGCACTCGCTGCCGTCAGCCTGATCGAGGGTGCCGGAGCCCAGGATGCAGACGAAGTCGAATTGTCCTCGCCACCGCTCGTCGCTGGACCGCCGCCCAGGGGAGCTGGACCGTCGCCCAGGGGAGCTGGACCGTCGCCCAGGGGAACTCGAACCGGCAAGCCACCCTACCGACCTGCCGGCCCAGGCGGCCAGAGCACCGACCGCCCAGGCTCGGGTGGACCGTGGGTGCGCCTGTTCGTCGGCGGTGGGCGACGGGCCGGCATCAGGCCCGGGGACCTGGTCGGCGCGATCACCAACGAAGCGGGCGTTCCGGGAAGCGTGGTGGGAGCGATCCAGATCAACGACGCGTTCTCGCTCGTCGATGTCCAGGCGGCGGTGGCTGACGATGTCGGCCGTGCCCTCGCCGGCGCGACGATCCGTGGCCGTCGCCTGCAAGTCCGCCGGGATCAGTAGCCGCGAAGACATCCACGATGCGCGCGCTCATCGATCGGGTCTTTCCGCCAGGGGCGATCGTCCTGTCGGTACTGTCCCTCGCGTTCTTCGCGATGGGCGTCGTGCGCAACCGGATCTTCGCCAACACGTACGGGGCGGGCGCCGAACTCGACGCCTATAACGCGGCGTTCCGGATCCCGGAGATCGCCCTCGACGTCCTCGTCGCGGCCGGGCTGGCCGCCCCGTTCATTCCGATCTACAGCAGCCTCCGGGGCGGCGGCGATGAGCCGGCCAACGACTTCGGTCGAACGATCCTGACCGGTGCGGTCGCGGTCATGGGGATCGCCGGCGCCGGCCTGTTCCTGCTCGCCCCGTGGCTCGGTGACATCGTGGGCAAGGACTTCGACCCCGCCACTCGGGCGCTCTATGTCCAGCTGCTCCGGATCAACTGCCTCGCCCAGGTCATGTTCGCCGCATCGATCGCGCTCGGTGAGATCCTCGTCGCCCACCGACGGTTCATCTTCTACGCCCTGGCCCCGATCCTCTACACCGGCGGGATCATCCTCGGGACCGTCCTGTTCGCGAGCCGGTTCGGGGTCGTCGCCTCGGCCTGGGGCGCCGTTGCAGGGGCGACGGCCCACCTCGCCATCCGGGCGTACGGCACCACTCGGACCTCGTTTCGGATCCGGCCTGCTTTCGCCTTCCGGACGGCCGCCGTCCGCGAATTCGTCCGCCTCATGATCCCTCGCATGTTCTCGGTACCGATCGAGCCACTGACCCTCACCTACTTCACGGTCGTGGCGGCCGGTCTCGGCGTAGGCGGCGTGTCATCGCTCAACTTCGCCCTCGACTACCAGGTCCTGCCGGTCAGCCTCATCGGCGTCTCGTTCTCGCTGGCGGTCTTTCCGGTCCTGTCCGGGGCCTTTGCCGCTGGTGACGGCGGCGCCTTCCGGGGTGTTCTGGCGAAGAACGTCATCACGATCGCCCTGCTCACCGTTGCGGCCGCGGTCGGCCTGTTCGTGCTGTCCGGAGTGCTGGTCGAGGTTCTGCTCGGGGGTGGCAAATTCGGCCCGGACGATGTCGCTCGGACGTCGATGCTGGTCGCCGCCTTCGCGCTCTCCATCCCGCTCGATGCCCTCGCCTACCCGCTCTCGCGCGGCCTGTACGCGACGCACGACACGATCCGTCAGGTCACGTCCTCGTTCGCCGGCCTGGGCGCCGTCGTACTGGTCACCCAGAGCTTGATCCAGCCGCTCGGGATACTGGCTATCCCGTTCGGCTACGCGGCCGGACTGCTCATCAAGGATTCGCTTCTGGGCCTGTTCCTGGCAAGCCGGGTCCGCCGGATCGCGGTCCCGGTCAGCGATCGACCCTGATCGTCGGGATCACCGCGACAAACAGCCCGTCGCGGTCCGCATATCGACCTTCCGGGCGCTTCCATGGCAGGTAATTACGGATCAACTCGCTGGCATCCTGAAACGTGCCGGGCGGGTCCGACGGGCCCCAGATGCTGGAGATATCCGGATACCACGGGTCGAGGATGTACGCCCCTTCGATCTTCGCGTTGCCAAAGACTGAAGGGTCCGCGTCGGCCCGGAACCCGGTCATGATCCAGGTGTGGGCGCCGCGCCAGGTCAGGAGGATGGCCGGCGAGTTCGTCTTCTGGATCGCCCTCGCAGCGCCACGCATGGCTCCCTGGCGGCTGTCATAGGCGTGGACCTCGTAGCCGCTCGCTCCGTAGGCGTCGAGGGCCAGGCTCATCGCCGACGGACCCCAGTTGCCGTTGTGGCTGTCCCGGTAACTCTCCCAGCGTCTGACCCGACTCTGGATCTCGACCTGTTGCTCGTGCGACGTATCGACGAGCCCCAGGACCGCCAGGGTCATCTGGACCCCGGCCGACGAACACCATGTCACTTCGATCTCGTGAGCGAACACCTTGTTCGGGTTCTTGACGATGTCGACGTCGATCGGGAGCCGCTCGGGTTTGGGTGTCGGCGTCGCAGCGGGATCGACGCCCGGACTCGACACGCCGTCCGAGGGCGCCAGGTGAGCCGTCGCATCGGGGGCGGCCGAGTCACCTGGCTCGACCAGGACCTCGTCGTCCGCGCCAAACTCAGGTGGATCGGTGATCCGCACCGTGGCCGGTGCCGATCGATCGGGAACCGGGCCGGCGAGGAACCGATCGACCTTGGCGAGGGCCCGACCGTACAGGTCGCCGGCTCCCAGCGTATCGGTCGCGATCGCCCCGACGCCCACGACGGCCACGACGAGTCCGATGATGACAGCGCCCACCAGGGCGTTGCGACGGCGTCGACTGCGGCGGGTGATCACAGATCCAGACTCACGGGTTCTTCTGCCTCGGGTCGATGATGGTCGGTGGAGGGACGAGCCCCAGAACGATGGCGTGACGGACCGGACAAGCTGCGGCGTGAGAGCATAGACGGGAACCGGCGATCGACCCCGCCGTCCCAGGAGGATCACTTCCGTGGACCGCTTCGAGCCCAACCTGCGCATCCCTGGCCCGACCGGCCTGCCACCGACCGTCCGCGCGGCGGGCGCCCGCCAGATGATCAACCATCGCGGTCCAGAGTTCGCCTCCATGCTGGAGCGGATCCTGAGCGGCATGAAGCCCTACTTCGGGACGTCCAGCGACATCGCGATGATCACAACGGCGGGCACCGGAGGTCTCGA
>SPCO01000152.1 GCA_004525275.1 Thermomicrobiales bacterium
CGATCGCGTCGTAGACGACGGTCGACTGTCGACCCTGGTGGCGGCCAGCGCCGCGGACCTCCTCGCAGACGCGACGATCGACGTCGCCACGTCGGACGGCAGGGCCGCCCTCGTCGTCCATCGCGATCGGGCACGGCAAGCGTCGGGCACCTCGCGCCAGCGCGCCGCGCGAGCGACCGCCTGACCGCAGCTCGCAAGCCGAGCGTTATCCCGGCGCCGGCCGGCGCCACCCTCGACGATGATCGACCGCGATTCCACCTGACCCCACCGTCTGGCTGGATGAACGACCCCAACGGCATGGCCTTCCTGGACGGCCGGCTGCACGTCTTCTTCCAGTTCGAGCCCGACCGGCCGCGCTGGGGCCGGATGCACTGGGGTCATGCGTCGAGCACCGATCTGGTGTCCTGGGATCATCTCCCGATCGCGCTCGAACCAGACGAGCATGGTCCCGACCGGCAGGGCTGTTGGTCCGGTTGCCTGATCCATGACGATGACGGTCGGCCGATCATCTTCTATACCGGCGTGGCTCGCGACCGGGGGGTCCGTCGGGCCACGATCTGCACGGCCACGAGCGACGCCGATCTTATCGATTGGACCAAGAGCGAGGCAGGTCCGGTCATCGGCCGCGCACCGCCGGGCATCCGCCCGGACCGTTTCCGCGACCCGTTCGTCTGGCGCGACGGCGATGGCTGGGCGATGATCGTTGGTGCCGGGACGAACAAAGCCCGCGGTGCGGTTGTCCTGTACCGTTCGGATGACCTGACCACCTGGCGCTACGCAGGTCCGTTCCTGACCACGGACGACGTCGTGTCGGCCCGGCTGGACATCCCCATCGACGACATCGACAGTCCGTGCTGGGAATGCCCCCAACTCGTCCGCCTGCCGGGGATCGACGTCCTGATCGTCTCGGTCGTCGATCGGGCACCCCGCATCCGGCCGGCGCACGTCGTCGCCTTCACGGGCCACGTGGAGGGTGACCGGTTCGCCATCGACGGCGCCGAGAGACTCGGACTCGGGCCGGACTTCTACGCCCCGGCCACGCTGACCGCCCCGGACGGGCGGAGGATGCTCATGGGCTGGATCCCGGAGGACCCACCAGCGAAGGGCTCGACCCGGACTTGGGCAGGGGCGCTCACGCTGCCGCGAGTCCTTTCGGTCGACGCAGACGGTCGATTGCGGATCGCCCTTGCCGAGGAGACCCGGCAGGCCAGCGGGCCGCCCAGCAAGCTGCCGGACGCGCGGATCGAGGACGGCGAACGCTGGGCTCGGACCTTCGACGACCAGCATTTCGATATCCGGCTGACCATTGTCCCGGAGGGCGCCGCCTCGATCCGGTTCGATCTGGCCGGCGACGCCGGACGGGTCGCGGAGATCCGCTTCGACCCGCGGGACCGACAGCTGACCGTAGCGCGGACGGGTCGGGTCATGGTGGCCGGTCGCGACCCACACGGGACGAAGGTCTTGCCGAAAACCGCGGATGGCGCACTCCACCTCCGCCTCATCATGGATGGCTCGATCCTCGAACTCGTGGCCGACGATCGGGTCACGGCCACGGCCAGGCTGCCCGACGTCGGGGGGGACGGACGAGTCATCTCCTGCACGCCGATCGGTGGCGCCTGTCGGCTGACCTCGATCGAGCTGAGGGCATTCGGCGGTCGGATACCGGACGTGGCGCCAGCCTAGGTCACCACCTCGGACCAGTGACGGATCCCATCGATGACACCGTCGGCGAACGATCTTGGTGAGCGATAGACCATCGGATCCACCGCCAGACGAAGCTCAGGCTGGGCGTTCGCGACGATCGTGCCGCGGAAGCCCGATGACAGCAACTCCGTGTCGTTGCCGGAATCGCCGAAGGCGAGGATCTCGTCGGGACCGATCCTCCAGACTTCGGCGAGAAAGTGCGTGGCCATGCCCTTGCCGGCCCTGGCCGGCAGGATATCGAGGTAGCGACCACCGCTGTAGACGACCGTCGCCTTAACGCCGGCCTCGAGGAGTTTCCGCCGGAGCGTCTCGTGATCCGAATCGGTCAGGCCCTCGACCTCGTAGCTCACTTTGACCGACGTCTGAAACTCGGCGGCCTGGGGCATCAGCCATCGGAATGGACGCAACACGTCACGAACCCGGCCGGCATCCCAGTCGACGAACCGATCCGTCCAGCCCGGCATGGCCCGTCCGTCGGGGTCGTGGATCTCCGTCCCGACCGCGGAGATCATGGCATCGGGACGCGGCAGGACCGACCCCTCCACGAGCGCCTGGATCGAAGCGAGGTGCCGCCCAGAGGCGTAGACCAGGCGCTCCTGGCTGCGGCGCGGCGCGAGCCATTCGCGGAAGCGAGCCAGGCCGGCGTCGTCTCCGAGGAGCGTGCCGTCGAGGTCGGTTACTAGGAGCCGACGGGGATCCAACCGGGCTCCGTGCCGATATCGGACGTCGCGTCGTCGGAATCATCGGTCGTGTGGGAGATGGTCGTGAGGTGCCGCCGCTGGCCGGCATCCTGCAGACGATTGATGAGCTGCTGCGCGATGCCATTCCAGGTGAAGGTCGCCCGGGCCAGATCCGACCCGATCCGTGAAAGCTGGCGGGCGACCCGCGGGTAGCGCAGGATCGTCGCGATCGCATGCCCGAAGGCCGGCGGATCATTGGGGTTCTCGTACAGTGCCTCGGTGCCCCAGTCGATCATCTCCCACAGACCGCCCTCGGTCGTCATCACGACTGGTGTGCCGCAGGCCATCGCCTCGATCGCGGTCATCCCGAACGGCTCGTAGCGGCTGCTCAGGGCGAATACGTCGGCTGCCCGATACATGTCGGCGAGCTCGTCATCCGGGACGAAATCATGGAACAGGACACGGTCGGCGATCCCCAGGTCGGCGGCCTGTCGCCTGAGCGCATCGACCTGCACGATTTCGCTCGGGGTGGGCGTCGTGGACCCGATCGCCAGCATCAACTTGGCATCCGGCACTCGATCGAACACCGTCGGCATGGCGTCGATGAGCAAGTCGTAGCCCTTGTTCGCGGCGACTCGCCCGATGGCCAGAACGAGCTTTCCCTCCACGCCGAGATCACGTTTGATCGCCGTGCGCGTCGCCGCGGACGTGGGGAAGAACCTGGTGTCGTCGAAGCCCGGCGGAATGACCGCGATCTTGCCCGAATCGACGTCGTAATCGTCACCAAGAAGGATCTCGCGCTGCTGGGGCGTGGTCGCGATGATCGCGTCGGCGTTGTCGTAGATCGCCCGCTCATCGCGGATGCGATGGGTGAAGTTGTACTCGCGGTCGAGCTCGGCCGGGTCACCGTCCATGTTGTCGCGCTTCCATGACCCGATCGAATGGGGCGTGTGCAGATGTGGGATGGCCAGACGCTTCGACAGTGCATCGCCGGCCAACCCGGCGTCCCAGTAGTGGCTGTCGATGAACGTGTAGTGGAGATCCTTGCGGTCGATCCAGGCCTGGGCGTTCTCGACCCATTCGGGGATCACATCGCCCATCCATTCCTTGCGGATCAGCTTGGTGCCGCCGCTCGGGATTCGAACGATGCGCAGCCGATCGCCGAGTGTCTCGATGGCCGGTTGATCCTCGAAGCGGCGGGTGAAGATGTCGACCTTGTAGCCGAGCCGAGCGAGGCATTCGGAGAGCTTGAGGACGTAGACGACCTGGCCACCGGTGTCGGGAAGGCCGAGTTCGGCCTCGCCGGACACATAGCCGTGCAGGGAGATCATCATGATCCGTCGGGGGGTTCGCGTTGGCATACCGGTCCGATCTCGCGCGTAGCGCGTGGGTCGCGCGTCGCGCGTTGGTCGCCCGGCCTCGCCTGAGGGGCTCGCGGGGGACATCTAACGGTAATAGTAGCCTACTGGCACAGATCTGTCGACCTCACCGATCGTGTGCCTGCTCGCGGAGAAACGGCGGCACGGCCGAGGCCCGACAGGCCGGGATCGACCGTCGCGGACATGGGGCTCGCCGGGCGGCGCGAGTCATTGGCCTCGGGGTCGTCGCGAGCACAAATCCCGCGTTTCATGCGCCCCAGTCTTACATCGGGTCGTAGCCGACTCTCAACGACCGGCCAGGACCGAGGGATCCACCGACCGAGCACGAATTCGACCGCGTCACGCGTCCAAGAGCGTTGGAACAGACGTGCGTCTCCTCCAGTCGACGGCTTGCGACCGACCTTCCTCTGGAATTACGCGTGGCATGCATGCGGCCATCCGCAAGGATGGAGTTGGTCGCCTGGCCCGGCCCGTCAGCCGTTGAAGACGCGCTGGACCTCCTTCAGGCCGGTCGCGAGCGCGTCAACATCCTCGCGGGTCGAGTAGACGTTGAAGCTCGCCCGGGCAGTTGCGGCGAGATCGAGACGTTCGTGGAGTGGCATCGTGCAATGATGGCCGGCCCGTACCGCGATCCCGGACCGGTCGAGGACCTGGGCGACGTCGTGCGGGTGGATCCCAGGCAGGTTGAACGGGATGACGCCGCCGCGCAGGTCGGGGTCGAGCGGGCCATAGACCTCGATACCGGGCACCTCGCGCGGCAGCAAGTCGAGCGCATAGGTCACGAGGTCGCGCTCGTGTTCACGGACCGAATCCATGCCCAGAGCCATCAGGTACTCGGCGGCGACACCGAGCCCGATCGCATCGCC
>SPCO01000008.1 GCA_004525275.1 Thermomicrobiales bacterium
CCGACGAAGTCGTGGTCTTCGGCGTGGCGACCGGCTTCTTGGTCGTCTTGAACTCGACCTGGCGATCCTTGGCCAGGGCCACACCCGCCGCGCTCTGAGCATTCGTGGTGACGTGCATCGTCACGATCGTCCCGAACGGCAGGAGCCGATCCGGCGCGAACACGCGGACCGTGTCATGTTCCGCCCAGGCGATCTTGCCGGTCAGGGGCTTGTTGCCGACCGAAGCGCTAAACGCCCGGGCGGTTGCGCGTCGATCCATCGGCAGCGTGAAGCGGACCGACAGAGCGGCCGCGCGCTCCACCAGGCGAGCATCGGCCAGCGGCCGGAACCGGACGATGCGGGGCGCGTCGACCGTGCGAACGGAGAGGCGAGCTGTCTCGAGCGACGATCCGTCCGTGTCGCGCACGCCGGAAACGGTGACCTCGTAGTCGACTCCCGGAAGGAGTGGCTCCGAAGGCGTGAATACATAGCGAGTCTGTCCCTCGACGGAGGCCTGCTCACGGACCGTTCCGGTCGCTGGAGGATCCAGTCGGATGGCGGACTGGATGGACGTCGGGTCCACCGGGCCGGCGAAGGCGAGGACGAACGATGTCGTGGTCGCGACGCGCTCCCCGACCGTGTCGGTCGCGCCAAGCGACAGTTCCGTCGGATCTCGGGTCAGGAAGGCCGCACGAATCGGACGCGTCAATGGCTGACCGGAACGGGCGAGCGCCCCCGGTTGGACCGTCACCGTCTGGAGCGTCGCCGCGGACCAGTGCCCCCGGGGCGTGATCGTCAGGACGCTCCCCGTCGCGTCCCACGACAGGGTGACCTCGACCGGCGGATCGACCCGCATGGATGCGGCGACTGAGCGAGCATCCATCGTGGCGCTGAAACCGATCGTCATGGGCTCGGTCAAGGCCCGGTTCGTGGAGAAGGTCGTGGTGAACGCGGCCTGCGTCAATGGCTCGATGGGCGTGGGCGGAGTCGCGACGACGGTCGCAGGACGGGCGGTTCCGATGACCCCAACGCCGAGTACCAGGGCGACGCCGACCACAAGGCCACTCCGAGCAACGACCGACCGACGGAGCATCACTCCGAGATAGACGCTGATAAGAACGGGGACGGCCAGCAATGCGGCTGCGGCCTGACGCAATAGACGCTCCTGCTCGGTGACCTGGGGACGGCAGTCAGGGCGGGTGCTTCTTGGGGAGCGACCCACGCGAGGGTAGCATCGGTCCGACAGACCGGCAACCGGGGCTCAAACGATCGTGCGCGGTCGCTGGCGAGACTTGTCCGGATCGGCCGCGGCCAAGGCTCCCGCCGCGCGGAACCGGCCATGGGCGCCGACGGTGAGACCCGCGCGTTCGAGGATCGTGAGCGCGGCCAGCACGGTCGCGACCGGCCAACCCGTCGACGCCACAAGCTCGTCCACCGTCGCGCGACCGACCGCGATCTCCCGGCCGATCCTGCCGGCCACCTCGCCGACTCCCGTGAGGGTCGCTGCGACGTCGGAGGTCACGCCCGGCTGGGTGAGGTGATCGGCCAATCCGAGATCGTCGATGAGTTGCGGGATCCCCGCAACGATCCTGGCGCGGTCCGGAAATTCACGCAGGAACGCGAGGCATCCAGCCGAAGCCGGCGCGTCGATCGCACCTGGCACCAAATAGCATTCGCGGCCTTGCTCAAGCGCCCACGACGCGGTGATCAAAGCACCACTCCTGGCCGGTGCCTCGATCACGACGGTGGCATCGGCTAGACCGCTGATCACTCGATTACGGCGCGGGAAGGTGCCTCTGCTCGGCTCGACGTCCGGTCCGAGCTCAGAGATGACGGCCCCGCCCGATGCCACGACTGCGTCGGCCAGTCGACCGTGGACACGTGGATGCAGTTTTGCATGCCCCGAACCGATGACCGCAACGGTCGTCCCGCCTGCCTGAAGCGTCGCCGCGTGGGCGGCCCCATCGATGCCGATCGCCAGACCAGAGACCACACTCGCGCCAACGGCCGCCAGGTTTGCCGCGAGGCGAGCTGCGATCGCCCGTCCGGCGTCGGTCGGGCGACGCGTCCCGACGATCGCGATGACGGCCTCGGCGTGCATCGCCCCTGGGCTTCCCAACACGTAGATGAGATGCGGTGGCATCTCGATCTGGGTCAGTCGGATCGGATACAGCGGGTCTTCCACCGTCACGACCGCCAGCCCGAGCGAGCGGATACGACCGATCGTCAATGCCGCCCCGTCGGCGGCCCGAGCGATGCCGTCGGCGATCGCCTGACTCACGCCCTCCGCGGGTTCGGCCGGGCCCTGGGATGCTTCTTCGGGCTCCACCAAGCGCCGCGCGCCACCGGGGGACGATGCCTCCCTGAGAATGGCGGCTCCGCTGCCATAGCGACGCAACAGGAGCCCGAACCCGACCGGACCAAGCCCGCGGACGCCGGCCAGCACCGCCCACGCATCTCGCTCTTCCAGGGTCGGGCGCGCACCGGGGAGCGCGGAAACCGGGGCCGGTGGATCGGCATGAACTGGGCCCGAAGCCCCGACACCGAGCATTTCAGACAGCCTCCATCGCCGCCACGCGACTATCGGACGGTCGGTACCGCGCGGCCTCGTCCAGGTGGTCCTCGGTCACGAAGGCCGATCCTGCGAGATCCGCGATGGTCCTGGCCACCCAGAGCAATCGTTCCGTCCCTCGGCCCGTGGCAGCCTCGAGCTCGGCGAGTCCGACGACGTGGCGCTCGCCATTCGAGCGCAGGGCACAGGCGTCGCGAAGTCGACGCCCGCGGAGCCGTCCATTCAGCGATCCAGAGGGACGTCCCAGCGCAACGCTGCGGGCGACCGCGATCCGTCCGGCAACCGTCGATGAATCTTCTGGTTCCGGACCCGTGATCAGGGCCGCCGGCCCCACGCGCGGCATCGCCAGCCACAGGTCGATCCGATCGCGGAGTGGCCCGGAGATCCGGCGTTGGTAGCGCTCCGGCAGGGACGGACCGCAACGACATGGTCGATCCGTGGATCCCGCGAAGCCGCAGGGGCATGGGTTCATCGCCGCCACCAACTGGAAGCGGGCCGGAAAGATCGTCGCGTGTCCGGCCCGTGAGATGGCGATCCGACCCTCCTCCAGCGGCTGTCGAAGCGCCTCCAGCACGTCGTGGCCGAATTCGGGAAGCTCGTCCAGGAAGAGAACGCCCTCGTGGGCGAGCGTCACCTCGCCGGGTGACAGGCGAGGCCCGCCGCCGACCATCGCCGCGTACGAGAGCGTGTGGTGCGGGGATCGAAATGGTGGGTGACGGCGCAGTTCCTGGATCGGGCCCTCACCGGCGGCTGACGCCACTACGGTCGCGGCAAGGGCCGCGCTATCGCCGAGTGGTGGCAGGAGTCGTGGGATCGTCCGTGCCAGCAGGGTCTTGCCCGAACCGGGCGGACCGATCAACAGCAGGCCGTGTCCGCCCGCCAGCGCGATCTCCAGACCACGGCGGGCCTCGAGCTGCCCACGAACCTCGGACAGATCCGGGACACCCGGGCCATCGCTGCCGGATCGGTCCGTCTCGAGCGTGGCCGCAGGGAGGGTCGAGCGCATCAGCTCTATTCGAGGCGGCCGCGAGCCGGGATGCCGGCGCGGTCGTGCGCGAGCGACGTTGACGGCCTCACCGAGCGTGTCGACCCCGATCACCATCAGGCCCTCGACCAACCTCGCCTCGTCGACGGCCGTGGCGGCGACGACGACCCGGCGGATCCCACGGCGTGATAGCGCTGCCACCATGGGCAAGATGCCGGGGACGGAGCCGACCTCGCCACCCAGCGAGAGTTCGCCGATGAATGCGACTGGATCGGGGCCCGCCTGGATCTGTTCCGACCCGAGCAGGATCCCGAGCGCCATTGCCAGGTCGAGTGATGCCCCGGCCTTGCGCAGGTCGGCGGGGGCGAGGTTCACGGTGATCCGCCTGGGCGGATGGACGAAACCAGAGTTGCGCAGGGCACCCCGCACCCGTTCACGGGCTTCCTGCAGGGCCGTATCGGGAAGGCCGACCACGGTGAAGCCCGGCAACCCCGGGGCCACGTCCACCTCGACCTGGATGAACCGGCCGATCAGGCCGTGGAGAGTCGCGGATGGGATGATGGCCAGCACGCCCGAAGGCTACGCGGCAGCGCTCACCTGCCGGTCACCCGATGATCACCAGCCGATCACCGGATCTAGCGGGTGGCGGCGGTGACCGCTGCCGGCTGCGGCTTATCCACAGATCGGGCGAACTGGAGGAGTGATCCACCCAGGGACGAGTCGGCCTTGGTGAACATGAACGGCGCGCCGGAGTTCAGTGCGCTGATCGCGCCTCGGTATTCGTTGACGACCTGGTGCTCGATCGTGCGCTTCAAGGCCCCCTCCGCGTTCTTGACGCTGATGCCCGTGAATGCATTGGACCGATTGAGCACCAATTCGACCTTGCCCGCCGGGTAGCCCAGGTGCTCGATCGTCTCGAGGATCAGACGGACGTTCTTCAGACACGACAGATCGGCCGTCATCACGACGAAGATCGTTTCGGCCGCCTCGAAGACGCCCAGATTCACGTCGTCGAGGCGCTTGTCGATATCGATGATGGTGTAGTCGTACAGCGTGCGGAGCTGATCGGCGATGAACGGCAGATGATCCGGACGAACGAGCTCGGCCGTTTCGGGCGATGGTGGCGCGAGCAGGAGATCGATCCCCGAATCGTGCTTGACCACGACCTGGCGAACGAGATCCACGTCGATCGACGGCGCCGTGACAACGTCCACGATGCTCTTCCGGTCGAGGCCGAGATCGAGAAAAACGCGGTGATCTCCGAATTGCAGGTTGCCATCGACCAGACAGACCTTGCGCCCAAGCTCGCGATGCAAGGCGATCGCCGCGTTGATCGCGATCGTTGTCGTTCCGACGCCACCCTTGGCGCCGTAGAAGGCGAGCACGCGGCCAAGCGGGGGCCGCGCCAGGAGGGCATCCTTGGGGGCGAACCGCGCAAGAAGGCTCTTGATCCGGGCGAGCAACTCGGCCGGATGGAAGGGCTTGATGAGGTAGTCGTCGGCACCGGCGCGCAGACCGCGAACCTTCTGCTCGACCTCTCGTTCCGCAGTGAGCATGATGATCGGGACGTGGCTGGCACTGCCTTCCTCGGTCCGGATCTTGGTCGCGACCTGGTAGCCATCGAGCTTCGGGAGCATGACGTCGAGCAGGATCAGATCCGGCTCCTCCGCTCCCCACAGACGGAATCCCTCCGCGCCATCCGACGCCACGACAACGTCGTAGCCTTCCTGCTTGAGCGTGTACTGCAGGAGTCGCTGGACGTTGGGGTCGTCATCGACGACAAGGATCTTGGCCGCCATCAGTCCTCCGCTGGGCTCACCGGGCGTGGCGCGAACAACGATCGCTACCCGGCCCGCCGATTATAGGGGCCTCGGCGGCCGGGGCGATGCGGACACGTGACGCGAAGCATCGAAGATGATCCGACTCCATGTCTCGAGCCGATCCGCGACGGCCGCGACGGCCGCTGTCTCGACGAACCGACCGGTCAGCTTGTCCGTCTCGCGGATGGCCACCGGCCGTCCGGCAGCATCGGCCTGGTAGATGACCCCGAGATGCACGGCGCCGACTTCGGTCGTATCGTCATTGAGCAGCGCAGTCGGATGAAACGACGGCACGAACGCTGCGACGAGTTCTTCCTCCCACTCTCGTTGGAGACCCCCAAGCAACCCGCCATCACCCGGGTTCAGATGCCCACCGACGCCAAGGGAGAAGCGGCCATGAAGCCGCGCGTCGCCACCCGCATCGGTCCGCTGCATGAGAAACCACAGAGGACCGTCGCGGAGGACGAGGTACGGGATGATCTGCTTGAACGACGGGTCCCGCTCCATCTCGTCGCGCGCCTTGTACTGACCGATCTCTTCGAGGGCGACGACCGTCTCGGCGACGCCCACAGTCCGAAGACCGTGCCAGTCCGTCCCGCCGGGGATCGCACTCCGAAGGACGACGAAGACCGCTTCAGCGCCCATCAAGCAGTGTCGATGGCGGCCCGCGCGGCCATCAATCGGTCACGAATGGCTTCCTCGTCGGGCCCACCTGCCCGCTCGAGTTCCACGATCCATCGGTCGAGCGCATCGCGCAGGTCGCGCACACGAGCGGCTAGTTCTGACGCGTTGGTCACCGCGATCGCGGCCCCCATCGATGGATCTCCAAGGGCGACCCGTGTCGTGTCTCGCCAGCCGCCGGCGGCCAGTGAACTGGCGATCGGCCACAGATCCGCCGGACCATCGCCCCCACTCGTCACCGATTCGACCAAGGCAGCCGCCACGATGAGTGGCAGGTGGCTGATCGCCGACACTGCCCGATCGTGAGTGTCGGCGTCCATGATCGTCACGATCGCGGAACACGCGTTCGCGAGATCCGCCACCCGCCCGATGTCGGTCGGGCCCGCGACCGAACCGGGAACGATGACCCACGGACGGCCGACGAACAGGTCCGCCGTACCGGATCGATACCCGGCCGTCTCGAGGCCGGCCATCGGGTGCCCGCCGACGAACCGGATGCCCGTCGCATTCGCCCGATCGACGATCATCGATTTTGTGCTCGCCACGTCGGTCACGACCGCGGTCGGATCGAGGGCCTGGCTCCATGTCCCCGCCAGCGCGTCGAGCGACGAAAGGCAGGCCGTAGCTGGACCGGCCAGAACGACAAGCTCGGCCCCGGCCAGCGCCTCCTCGGGCGTCGTCGCGACGACATCGATGACGCCATCGACGTAGGCCTGCCGAGGTCCACGTCCCGATGGCGACCAGGCGGCCATGGTCCAACCTGCGGCGGCCTCGTTCGAGCGAAGGGCCTGGGCGATCGCACCAGCGATCAGACCGAGGCCGATGAACGAGACGTGCATCAGGGGTTCAGTCCCGCCAGCCCGCCTGGTCGTCCGGTGTCGACGGCGGCTTCCCACCGCCGCCCTCGCCGGCGCGGCGCTTGACGCTCCGCCGCTCGCCTACTCGTCGTTCTTTCGATCCGGCTTTGTCATCAGCTGTCGGCGGTCCAGGATCGTCGGCCGGGTTGTTGCGGCGGGCACCCCGTCGACGTTGCGCTTCTCGTCGTTCCTCGTGGAGGAACTCGCCACAGCGCGGACAACGACGCTCTTCGGCGAAGAGCGCTTCGAGGGGCGCGACCGTGTAGATCTGGCGTCCACACGACCAGCATGTGAGTCGAGGCATCCGGGTCGACCCGGGTCAGATCTGGGGCAGGCCGGCCAACGCGGCCGCGACCTTCTCGATTGGGTATTCGTAATCCTCGAGCGAGCCGTCGAGGTAGCGCTCGTATGAGGACAGATCGAAATGCCCGTGGCCGCACAGGTTGAACAGGATCACCTTGGCTTCACCCGCCTCTTTTGCGAGGAGGGCCTCATCGATGGCGGCACGGATCGCGTGGGTCGGCTCCGGCGCGGGCAGGATCCCTTCGGCTCGAGCGAACTGGACCCCGGCCTCGAAGGTCGATCGCTGGTGAACACTCCGGGCCTCGATGAAGTCGTGCTCCTTGAGCAGGCTGACCAGCGGGGACATGCCGTGGTAGCGCAAGCCGCCGGCGTGGATCGGTTCCGGGATGAAGTCGGAGCCGAGGGTATGCATCTTGACGATCGGCGCCATCTTGCCGGTATCGCCGAAGTCGTAGGCATAGACGCCTCGCGTGAGGCTCGGCGCCGCCTCCGGTTCGACGGCGATGATCCGGTGCTTCGCGCCCTCGCGGAAGTTGCGTCCCAGGAATGGGAAGGTCAAACCCGCGAAATTCGAACCGCCGCCGGTGCAGCCGATGACGATGTCGGGCGACTCACCGGCCATCCCCATCTGCTCGATCGCCTCCTGTCCGATGACCGTCTGGTGGAGGAGCACGTGATTGAGCACCGAGCCCAGGGCGTACTTGGTGTCGTCGCGGGTTGCCGCGTCCTCGACCGCTTCGCTGATGGCCATCCCGAGCGAACCCGGGCTATCCGGCGTCTCAGCCAGGACCGCCCGACCGTAGTTGGTGGTCAGCGACGGGCTGGCCACGACCTCGGCGCCGTAGGTCTCCATCAACACTCGGCGATAGGGCTTCTGGTCGTAGCTGGCCCGGACCATGTAGACCTTGACCTCGAGGTCGAACAGGGCGCCCGCGAAGGCCAGGGCGCTCCCCCACTGGCCGGCGCCGGTCTCGGTGGCCAGGCGCTTGACCCCGGCTTCCTTGTTGTAGAACGCCTGAGGGATCGCGGTGTTCGGCTTGTGGCTGCCGGCCGGACTACCGCCCTCGTATTTGTAGTAGATGTGAGCTGGCGTATCGAGCACCGTCTCGAGACGATGCGCGCGGAACAATGGGCTTGGCCGAAAGAGTCGATAGGCGTCGCGGACCGGCTCCGGGATCTCGATCTCCCGCTCAGCCGAGACCTCCTGGCCGATCAGGGCCATCGGGAAGAGTGGTGCCAGGTCGTCTGGACCGAGCGGTTGGCGGGTCCCGGGATGAAGCGGTGGCGACTGTGGGACCGGCAAGTCGGCGGCGATGTTGTACCAGGCCCGCGGGATGCGCGACTCATCGAGCACGAACTTCGTTTGCCGGGGATCCGACGGCGCCATTACGGCCTCCTGATTCACTGCGGGCAACGGCCATGTCGACGGCCGGGTACGGAGCCTATCGCGCCCAGTGATCTGGGCGCAACCGACAACGTCGGGGGTTCAGCGTAACTCGCTGATCTCGAGAGGTTCATAGCGCGCCGGCCCGCCGCCGGTCAGACTCTCGTAGAGCCCGATCCGGTCCGCCCGAAAACGGATATCGAGTCCTTCGGCGAGCTCCGTCAAGCGGGCGCCGATCAACGCTCCCGCGCGGACGCCGTCCGACCGGGCCAACGTGAGATGGGCCGTATATGGCTTCGGATCGAGCTCCCAGCCGGCCGCTGTCAGGGCACGGTCGACCGAGCCCGCCAGCGCCGCGAGATCGCCCGCCCCGAGCCGGATCCCGAGCCACAGGGCGCGTGGTCGATGCGCCGACGGGAAGGCTCCAGCGCCGCCGATCGAGGCTTCGAAGGCCGACGCATCCTGGGCAGTGACTCGGACCGCTGAGGCCGCGGCCTCCACGCGATCGTCCAGGGTCGGGCCCAGGAATCGAAGCGTCAGGTGCAGGCTGTCGAGGCGGACCCAGCGGACATCGCGTCCACGACCCGCCAGTCCCTCGGCGCGAATCTGCTCAACGAGGCTTGCGACGGACGAGGTCAGATCGGCGGGCAGCGGGACGGCCACGAACAATCGCCGGCCCGGCAGGTCCGCCCCGGGCCAGCGGGGCCGACCGACGCGTTCCGTCACTCGGGTTGGGAACCCGTCTCGCGCTGCCAGGCGAGGCGATCGGTCCGCAGCACGTCCAGCGCGAAATCAAGCTCCCGCCAGCCGACGACATCGACGTCCTTCTCCTCGAGCGCCTTGTAGGTCTGGAAGAAGTGCTCGATCTCGACCAGTCGATGGGGTCGGACCTGCTCGAGCCGTTTGATGTGCTGCTGATGGGCGTCGCCGATGGCCACGCACAGAACCTTGAAGTCAAAGCCCTTCTCGTCGCGCATCTCCAGGCCACCGATCGGGCGAGCCCAGACATGGCAACCAGTAAAGGTCGGCTCGTCGATGATCAACAGCGCGTCGGTATGGTCGCCGTCACCGGCCCGGGTCCCCTCGATGAAGCCGTAGTCGAAGTTGTAGTAGACCGCGCTCGATAACACCCGATCGAGGCGAAAGACCTCGGCCTCCTCGTCGAACTCGTACTTGTTGCGCGATCCACGCCGGATCTCGACGACGATCTCGACGACGTCAGGAAAGTGTTCGGCTGCCACGTCCGCAGTCTATCCCGCGGCCCGCCCGAGTGCGCCCAGCCGGCCGAGTGCGCCCCTAGTCGCTGTAGAGGCGCTCCTCGATGAGCTTCTCCTGGACCGTTCGGCCGTTCGGGTCGAAGCAGCTGAATTCGAAGTGTTTCTCGAACTCGATGTCCACGTTGTCCTGCCCACCCCGGTTCTTCTCGACCGAGACGACCACCCAGTCGCGGAATCGCTGCGCCTGGTACGGGTTGAACTCGATATTGACCTTGGCGACGATGTGGTACTTCTCATTCATGATCAGGATGATGTCCGCCTCGTAGTTGATCGCGGACGACCCTCGAAGGTGGAAGTTGCGGAGTCGGGAAGCCTTCAGGCCCTCCTTGTCCGCGGCCACGATGCAGACCATCGGGACGTCCTCGGACAGGGCGATATCCTTGAGGCCGTTGACCAGGTACGTGACCTTTTCGGTCTCGTTCTCCGGTTCAGGGATCTGGGGCACCTTCTGGAGGTAGTCGACGAATACCACCAGACGCCGGTCCCCCGACAGCTGCCGATGCGACTGGACGAGCTTGCGCAGGTTGTCGATCGTGCTCGCGGTCTGAGAACCGCGCATCAGGAAGAGGTTCTGGCCGTACCGAGCGATCCGATCCATCGACGGCCGAAGCCGCGGGTTGTCAGCCATCTGCGGGTTCGTCTCGCCCTCAGCCATCCAGGTTCCGAGAATCTCCTTGCGGACATCCTGGATCTTGATCGCGCCCGTCTTGTGAGGGAGATGCGCCAGCGCGGACTCCATCGCGATCAATCGGTTGAGCAGGTACTGCTCATCGTGCTCGAAGCAAACGTACAGGACGTTGGCCTGTCCGCCCGACGCGACGTTACGAGCCATCTGGAGGGCCATCGTCGTCTTGCCGGTGCCCTGGGCACCGCCGATCAGCAGCAATTCGCCGGTCCGGAGGCCGGTCCCGATCGTCTTGTCCAAGGGCGTAAACCCGAGGGGGACCGGTTGATACTCGGCGACATTCCCGGTCGTGACCTTGTCATTAAGGTCGACCAGGACATCGAGGGCAGATCTTGGTGCCAGGCTGCCATTGGGGGTGTCGAGACGCCAGGCAAGCTGGTCGGGTGTCGTTTCGGGAGCGTCTGTGCTCAAGTCGGGAGCGTCTGTGCTCAAGGGATCGGTTCCTCCGGGAGGGTGGCAGTCACCGTAGCGTAGCACCCGGAGGACCCTGAATCACCCGCCTGAACCCTACAAATCTGCACAGGCCCGGCTGGCTGCGCCGAAGGATCGTTCAGCGGGGCAGGTCAATCAGCTCGTCCAGCATCCGGGCGAACGTCCGGATCCCGGTCTCGTAGTTACCCAGGTCCATCCATTCATTCGGCGCGTGGGCATTCTCATCGGGCGGCGTGATGCCGAGAAGGATGACCGGCAGACCCAGGATCGTGGAGAAGCTGGCGCAAACCGGGATCGAGCCGCCTTCGCGGATATAGACGGGGGCCCGACCGAATGTGGCCTCAAGTGCGCGCGCCGCGGCCTGGGTCGCAGGATGATCCATCGGCGTCAGGCTCGGGAACCCGCCGCCGATCAATTCGACCCTGGTGGTCACGCCCGGTGGTGCGATCGCATCGACGTAGTCCCGAAAGGCCTCGAAGATCCGGTCTGGCTCCTGCCCCGCAACGAGGCGACAGCTGACCTTGGCATGAGCATGAGCCGGGATGATCGTCTTGGCGCCTTCCCCCTGGAACCCGGCCCACATACCGTTGACATCGAGTGTCGGTCTGGTTCCTCGCCGCTCGAGCGTCGTGTACCCGACCTCGCCGACGAGGGCCGGCACGCCCAGGTTCTCCTGGTACGTGGCGTCGTCGAATGGCAGGTTGGCAAGAGCGAAGCGATCCGCCTCCGTGAGCGGCACGACGTCGTCGTAGAAGCCCGGGATGCGGACCCGTCCATCGGGCCCCTTGAGCGCAGCGATGATCTGGGCCAGGGCGTTGGCCGGGTTCTGGACCGCGCCGCCATACACCCCCGAGTGCAGGTCGACCGCCGTCCCGATGACATCGATCTGGGCGTACATGATGCCCCGCAGGCTGAGTGTGATCGCCGGCAGGTTGCCTTCGAAGAACCCAGAGTCGCTGATGATCGCGACATCGGCCCGGAGCCGGTCGCGCTCGGCCGTCAACCAGGCGTCGAGGTGGACCGAACTGGACTCTTCCTCGCCCTCGAAGATGTACTTGACGTTGATCGGAAACCGGCCACGCGTCGCGAGCATCGCCGCTGCGGCCATCACGTGAGCGTGGATCTGGCCCTTGTCGTCGGCTGCGCCGCGCGCGAGCATCCGATCACCGACCACGACCGGTTCGAACGGTGGCGAGGTCCAAAGGTCGAGTGGATCGACCGGCTGGACGTCGTAGTGCCCGTAGATCAGAACGGTCGGCGCGTCTGGGGCATGCAACCAGTCGGCATATACGACCGGGTGGCCGCCCGTCTCCAGGACCTCGGCATGTTCCAGACCGGCCTCGGACAAAGCGCCAGCCAGCCAAGCCGCGGCCGCCCGGCAATCACCCGCATGGGCCGGGATGGCCGAGATGCTCGGGATCCGGAGGAACGCCTTGTATGAGTCGAGGCGAGCCTCACGGGTCGCCTCAAGGTGGGCATCGAGGGCGGCGTCGACGGTCAACATGGCCTCATTCTAGACAGGCCACGCCCTGGACAGGCCCGCCCCGACACCGGCGTGGGTCAAGCGGGTTGTGGGTTCGGCTCCGCCACGGGCTCGCTGGGACCGATGATGGACGAGATCCCGTGCACGTCTTCCTTTGGGGGCATGTCGCTGAACAATGCGTCGAAGGCTTCGCTGTCGACCGTCTCCTCGGCGACGAGCTTCTCGGCCAAGGCCACGAGCTTGTGGCGATGAACGGTCAGAACCTCGGTGGCCCGCTCATAGGCCTTGTCGATGATGGCTCTGACTTCCTCATCGATCGTCCTTGCGACCTCATCGCTGTAGTCGCGCTGCTCACCCATCGACCGGCCGAGGAAGACCATCTCGTCGCGCTTGCCAAAGGACAGCGGCCCGAGCTTGTCGCTCATCCCGAATTCGGTGACCATCCGGCGGGCCAGATTGGTCGCCTTCTCGATGTCGTTGCTCGCACCCGTGGTCGTGTCGTCAAAGATGAGGCGCTCCGCGACGTTGCCACCAAGGAGCCCCGCGATCTTGTCCTCGAATTCGGTCTTGCTCTGGAGATATCGATCCTCCGTCGGCAGGGCCATCGTGTAGCCAAGGGCCATGCCCCGGCTGATGATCGTGACCTTCGCCACCGGGTCGCACTTGGGCAGGATCCGCTGGACGACCGCGTGGCCACCCTCGTGGTACGCGATGATCACCTTCTCCGAGTCCGAGATGACTCGCGACTTGCGTTCCGGACCGGCGATGATCCGCTCCAGGGCTTCTTGGAATTCGGACAGCCCGATCGTCTTCTTGTTGCGCCGGGCGGCGAGGATCGCCGCCTCGTTGACGAGGTTGGCGAGGTCCGCGCCGGTGAAGCCGGGCGATTGGCGCGCGACGCCTTCGACCTCGACCCCTTTCTCGAGCGGCTTGCCCTTGATGTGGACCTTGAGGATCTCGGTCCGGCCCTTGATGTCGGGGCGGTCCAGGATGACCTGGCGATCGAATCGACCGGGCCGCAGGAGCGCCGGGTCAAGAACGTCCGGACGGTTGGTGGCGGCAACGACGATGACATTGGTATTGGTATCGAAGCCGTCCATCTCGACGAGGATCTGGTTGAGCGTCTGCTCGCGCTCGTCATGGCTGCCACCGAGCCCGGCACCACGCTGACGGCCGACGGCGTCGATCTCGTCCACGAAGATGATGCATGGCGAATTCCGCTTGGCCTGGTCAAACAGGTCACGGACCCGGCTGGCGCCAACGCCGACGAACATCTCGACGAACTCCGAGCCGGAAATGCTGAAGAAGGGCACGCCTGCCTCGCCGGCGACTGCACGGGCCATCAGAGTCTTGCCGGTACCCGGAGGGCCGACAAGGAGCACGCCCCTGGGAATGCGGGCTCCCAGCGAATTGAACTTCTCTGGGTATTTGAGGAACTCGACGACCTCCTGAAGCTCGGTCTTCGCCTCATCGACACCAGCGACATCGTTGAACGTCACCACCGTCTTGTTGCCGAGGAACATCCGGGCTCGACTCTTGCCGAAGGACATCGCTTGATTGTTCGTGCCCTGGGCCTGGCGCATCATGAAGAAGATGAAGCCGCCGATGATCAGGAGCGGCAGCAAGCCGGTCAGGAGCAGTCCGAGCCACGACGTGTCGGGTGTCGGGTCCTTGGAGAACACGTCCGCCGGCAACGTCTTGCCGCCCGCCTTCGCGGCCGCGAGCATGTCGTTCGGGTAAACCTCGGTCAGGACACTCGGCACGACGACCGTGTAGACCTGCGCTGTGTCGAGCGTGACGGTCAGCGATTCGCCCTCCTGGAGGACCGACTTGACTTTGCCGCCCTGGACGTCCGTTAGGAACTGCGAGTAGCCGAACGCGGTGGTTGGCGTGCTGGACTGGATCCATGTGAACAGCAACGCTGCGGTGCCGACCACAAGGACCAACATCACGATGCCATTCCGGAAGAATTTGGGATTCAAAGAAGGAGCCTCCGGGTCGAGCGAGCGATGACCGTACGTCATCGGTGGCACCGAGTATACCGTCGAGTGTCATGACGCCCCCATGACGGAGGTCATGGGTCACCGGTCATGGACATGGACGCTGGATCCGGGTAGATGGTGGCGGGCTCAGAGGTGAAGGAATCGACACGGCCCTCCACCTCGGAGGGCCGTCATCCCATTCGGGTTGGTAGCGGAGGGCGGATTTGAACCACCGACCAAGGGCTTATGAGTCCCCTGCTCTACCACTGAGCTACTCCGCCAGGGCAACTGTGGTGACTTCGTGCTCAACCTGAGTTGATTACTAGATCACCACCGGGAATGGTTCTTGTGCACGTCGCTCACTCAGTGTATAAGTGTAGGTGTCGAGCCAACCCTATACGGAGCACGAACGATGGCACAAGCACCGCTCTCGACTGCTCATTCTAGCGTAGCCGTCGAGGACGTCAGTTCCAACCTGGCCTCGTTCAGCCGACACCTGCGGGCCGAGAACAAGGCTCCATCGACGATCACGACCTACGCCAAGGCCGTCGTCCAGTTGCGCGACTACCTGGTCTCGGCGGGAATGCCGAGCCGCGTGGCGTCGATCCGTCGCGAGCATGTCGAGTCATTCCTGATCGACCTCCAGGAGCACGGCCGCCGACCGGCCACGATCGCCCAGCGGTTCCGCTCGCTGCAGCAGTTCTTCAAGTGGCTTGCCTCGGAGGGCGAGATCAAGATCAGCCCGATGGCCAACATGAAGCCGCCCCACGTCCCCGAGGAACCGCCGCCGGTCATCACCGAAGACGAGATGCGCCGACTGCTCGCGGCCTGCGCTGGACCCGACTTCGATCAGCGCCGGGACACCGCCATCATCCGCCTGTTCCTGGATACCGGGATGCGTCTGGCGGAGCTGTCCGGGCTGCGCCTCGATGACGTGGACTTCGATGCTGACACCGCCATCGTCATGGGCAAGGGCCGACGCCCTCGGGCCTGTCCGTTCGGACGGAAGACGGCCCAGGCGATCGATCGCTATCTCCGGGTCCGAGGACGGCATCCCGCCAACGCCGAGCCTTGGCTGTGGATCGGCCAGCGCGGACGGCTGACCGACACCGGCGTGGAGCAGCTCGTCAAGCGTCGCGCCAAGGAGGCGGGACTGACGGGCGTACACCCGCATCTGTTCCGACATACCTACGCCCACGAGATGCTGTCGGCGGGGATGCAGGAGGGCGACCTGATGCGCCTGGCCGGATGGAAGTCGCGCCAGATGCTCAGCCGCTACGGGGCATCGGCGGCCGATGACCGCGCCCGCAAGGCCTACCAGTCGATGAGTCCGGGCGACAAGCTTTGACGACCGAGCGCGGCGGTTGGTGGACCTGGTTCGGGTCGCACTGGATCGAGCGGGAGGAACGCGCCGTCCGAGCCGATGGCTATGCCTTCACGGAGACGGCGGGTCATCGGTCCCGCCAATGTCGCCGGCCCTACCCTATCCTCGCTGTCCGGTGACTTCGGGCTCGCGCCGCTGTGGGCCGAAAACGCTCGGGGTCCGCGCGGGTCCACGGACATTCCTATTGTGGATCGCAGTGAGGATGATCTAGATCCTGCCACGGCCGACGATGCTCGCGTGCGGGCCTACGAGATCATGGGCGATTGACCGAGGGCCGTGGCGATCATGGAGCGCCGACTCCTGGCGGACTGACCCCTGCCGAGCGGCGTCAAGGGGGACCGGCGCGGGTGCGCGGCTTCGACACGATGGGTGGATCGTGTGCCACCATTTGGTGATTGCGTGTGTCCAAGAGGTGCAAGACTGACGTCGGTGAACGAAGTCGTCCTCGATCTTTCGGCGCTTAAGGTGGATGATCTGCGGGCGCTTCACCTGGGCGCCCAGGTCATGCACTATCGGGCCGACCTCGCAGCGCAGCCGAAGGTTGCGGCCTTCTTCGCGGCATTGGGTAGGGGCGTCGATGACGAGCTCGCCAGGCGCGTCCGGGCACACGACCCCCGGGGCGGATCGATCAGCCTGACCTTCGGCGAGCCGTCGGACGGAGCCGACGAGCCGTTCGAGGATCGCCGGCTACTCGCCGAGCACCTCAACATACTGGGCGGCAATCCCCGGCTCTCGGTCGCAGTCCGGTCGGCGTGTACCTCGATGAGCGATCAGCTTCTCCGTGTCCATTGAGACGCCTGCCTCAACCTGAGATCATCGGTCACGGGGTGCCTCCTCCCGTGGTTTCTCTCCCGAAACCCGAGCAAGGGGTAGCTGGCCGCTCGGGCGATTCGCGCGCTCCCTCCCTCCCCCTTACCGCCCTGCTCTCTGGCTGTTGCGTGGCTGACACAAGGTCGGCTGGTTCCTCGTGGAGTATTGAGCCAGGCATGCGAACCGGGCGACCGATGACGGCTGGGGAGCTTGAGTGGATCCTGCGGCGCTTTCCCGGGACGTGCCAACGGCCAGCCGCCGGCTCCCACCGCAGGCCCCATCCACGGCTCGCCGTCCGTGCCGGCCATCGCGACCCAGCCGTAGCCTGGGCCTTGCAGTCCAGCGAAAGAAACCGGCGCGACCTTGTACCACACATAGCCGGAGGCGCTGACCGGTCCATTGAGGAGAACCAGCGCCGTGCCGAGCGGCAGGACGGGCTCGTACTTGGCACCGATCGCTTGCGCGCCTCAGTCATGCGCCGCGGCGGGCGGCAGTGAGCGCCGCGACGCCTTCTCGACCCGTGCGATCCTAGAGCGCGTGACCGATCGCCGCGCCACCGACGAGACGCGCATCGATCGCTGGCTGTGCGCGGTGCGCCTCGTGAAGATCCGCCCCCTTGCGACGCGGTTGTGCGAGGGCGGCCACGTCCTCGTGAATGCATCACCGGCGAAGCCGTCAACGAAGGTTCGCGCAGGCGATCGGGTGGAGGCTCTCATCGCGGGTCGCGAGCGCGTCGTCGAGGTCGTGCGGCCGATCGAGTCGCGGGTCGGAGCCCCCGTCGCCGCGACCTGTTACGTGGATCACAGCCCCCCGGTCGTGCCGGAGGCCGGGCCCGAGATCATGCCCTTGCGTGGGGAGGGCCGGCCCAGCAAGCGTCTCCGGCGCGAGCTCGAGCGCCTGCGCCGGGCCGCCGACGCCTGAGCCCGACCTGAGCAGCCAGGCGTTCTCATCCGGCGCCGGTGCACCGCGACGATCTCGGGGCCGTCCACGTCGACCTGGCCGAGAACCTCGCGCGGGGCCACCTCGACCGGGCGCGGGGCGTGGTAAGACTGGGCTCGATGCCAGCCCTCGCCCGATCCCGCCTCCGTCCGACCCTGGTAGCGCTCCTCGCACTCGCCTGGCTGTTCGCGGCCTGCGGCGGCAGCTCCGGTACCGATGAGCCGACCGCCGCCGCCCCACGTGCAACCC
>SPCO01000068.1 GCA_004525275.1 Thermomicrobiales bacterium
CGTCGCTCGATCACGTGGTCCGGTGCCTCGCGATGGACGCCGAAGCTTGAAGCTTGAGGCCTGAGGCCTGAGGCTTGAGGCCTGAGGCTTGAGGCTTGAGGCTTGAGGCTTGATGCTTGATGCCTGATGCTTGATGCCTGATGCTTGATGCTTGATTTGCCGCCGCTAGGAGGACCTCCCGCTGCTGATGCCTGTTGAAGCATCACGAACGTGGACTTGGGCGGGGTGGCACACCGCGGCATCGGCACACCGCCGCATCGGCGCACCGCGGCATCGGCACACCGCGGCATCGGCACACCGCGGCATCGGCGCGGTTCATGCCTCAACCGACGCGGTTGATGCCTCAATTGGCATACCGGCCCAGAGGGTCCGCCGGCGCGCTCAATCAAGCATCAAACGGCCGTCACGACCTGTCGCCCGGTCCCGGCCCGTAGCCCAGCGCCGGCGAGCCCTTGGCCTCAGACAGCCAGTCGCTTGTACTTGATCCGGTGGGGTTGGTCGGCGGCGACGCCCAGTTCGCGGTGACGGTATTCCTCGTACTCGGTGAAGTTGCCCTCGAACCAGCGGACCTGGCTATCGCCTTGGAAGGCGAGGACGTGGGTGGCGATCCGGTCAAGGAACCAGCGATCGTGGCTGATCACCACCACGCATCCCGGGAATGACTCCAGACCCGTCTCGAGCGCCCGGAGCGTGTCGACGTCCAAGTCGTTCGTGGGTTCGTCGAGCAGCAGCACGTCGCCGCCCGACTTCAGCAGCTTGGCCAGGTGGACTCGGTTGCGCTCGCCGCCCGACAACTTGCCCACAGGCTTCTGCTGGTCCGTGCCGCGGAAGTTGAAACTCGAGACGTAGGCTCGAGCGGGGAGCTCGCGGCTGCCGATCTTGATGAACTCGGCTCCGCCGGCGATCTCGTCGAAGACGCTGTTGTCCGCCTCGAGATCGTCGCGGCTCTGGTCAACGTAGCTGAGCTGAACGGTGTCGCCGATCGTGATGCCGCCACTGTCGGGCGCTTCCTGCCCGACGATCATCCGAAACAGGGTCGTCTTGCCCGCACCGTTGGCCCCGATGATCCCGACGATCCCGGCCCGTGGCAGAGAGAACGTCAGATCCTCGATGAGGACCTTGTCGCCGTACGCCTTGGCCAGGTCCTTGACCTCGATGACGCTGTCACCGAGGCGTGGGCCGGGCGGGATGGCGATCTCGAGCTCACGAGCCGCCCCCTTGTTGGATTGCGCCTCGGCCAACAACTTCTCGTACGCGCTGAGCCGGGCCTTGCCCTTCGCCTGGCGGGCTCGCGGGGCCAGCCGGACCCATTCCAGTTCACGGGCCAGGGTGCGCTGGCGCGCGTCGTCCGTCCGTTGCTCCCCGGCCAGGCGTTCCAGCTTCTGCTCCAGCCAGCTCGAATAGTTGCCCTCGAACGGGATCCCCCGGCCATGGTCGAGCTCGAGGATCCACTGGGCGACGTTGTCGAGGAAATACCGATCGTGGGTGATGGCCACGACCGTCCCCGAATACTCCTGGAGGAAGCGTTCGAGCCAGTAGACCGACTCGGCGTCGAGGTGATTCGTCGGCTCGTCGAGCAGCAGGAGATCGGGGTGTCGCAGAAGCAGGCGGCACAGCGCCACGCGACGCTTCTCGCCGCCGGACAGGGTGCTGACGTTCGCGTCGTCGGGCGGGCAGCGCAGGGCATCCATCGCGATATCGACGTTGCGCTCGAGGTTCCAGGCGTCAGAAGCCGCGATCTTGTCTTCGAGCGCCGCCTGCTCGGTGCCCAGCGCCTCGTAGTCGGCGTCCGGGACGGACCATTCGGCCATGACCTCGTTGTAGCGATCGATCAGGCCCTGGACTTCGGCGACACCGTCCATGACGTTGCCCTTGACGTCCTTCGTCAGGTCCAGCTCGGGTTCCTGGCTCAGGAAGCCGACCGTGAAGCCGGGCGTCAGGCGCGCCTCGCCCGTGAATCCGTCATCGAGCCCGGCCATGATCCGGAGGAGGCTCGACTTCCCCGCGCCATTCGATCCGATGACCCCGATCTTCGCGCCGGGATAGAACGACAGCGAGATGTTCTCGAGGACCGTCCGATCCGGCGGGTAGTGGCGGGCGAGCTTGTACGTGCTGTAAATGAATTCGTGGGCCATGGGGGAAGGGTAGCGGCTCAGCGGCGAGGCGCCCGGCAGTGCGGGACGAGCCGTCGCCGAGCGCCCGGCAGTGCGGGACGGGCCGTCGCCGAGCGCCCGTTCAGTCTCCGATGTCACCAGCGTGAAAGAAACGATCCCAGATCGCGGTGTCGTCCGGAAAGAACCATCGCTCGGCTTGTCGACCGTCGCGGTAATGAAAGATGCTGACCACTCTGGTCTCGATATCGACTGTGGGACGCCTGATACCCATCTGGCTGAGGGCGCAGACATGGGCATCGTTCGCGAGTACGTCATGTTCGGTGAGCCAGAACCCGTATCCCTTGAGGACCCCCAGGAAGGCGATGACGGCTTCCCGGCCGATGACGTCCCCGGCCATGGGGTGATCGCCCGGGATGTGCCAGATGACGTCGGGGTCGAGAAACGTCGCCAGGGTGGCGAGATCACCAGCCCGCAGCGCACTGGCGGTCCTTCTGTAGATCGTGGCGTTCGGGTGTTCCGACGCACTCATCGGCGGATCATCGCGGCGCGGAATGCCTCGAGGCCGCGCTCGACCATCGCGTCGCTGGCGGTCAGCGAGATGCGGAACCAGCCGGGTAACTCGGCCATCGAACCTGGAAGCACGATCGCGCCCAGGCCGGCCAGACGCTCGGCGAAGGCGACGTCATCCGGCTCGGGTGAGCGCGCCATCACGTAAAACGTGCCCTCAGGCCGGGTGACTTCGTAACCCATCTCCCGAAGTGCGGGGACCATCCGGTCGCGTCGAGCCTGGAGCGCAGCGATGTCCACCGACAGCGATTCGAGGTCGGAGATCGAATGTTGCAGCAAGGCGTTCGGGAAGCCCCAACCCGAGGCGATCTGCTGGATCATGATCCGGGACATCGAGGCCCGGCGGTCCGGGAACGTCGGCGACAGGGCCGCATAGCCGATCCGCTGGCCCGGGGCGAGCAGCGTCTTGCCGTAGGTGTAGATCGTCAGGGTGGCGTCGTAGTCGAGCGCTGGGCTCCGAAACTCGATGCCATCGAAGACGATCCGGTTGTAGGCCTCGTCCGAGATCAGGATGATCGGGCGCCCGTGACGCGCTGAGGCCTCGGTCAATACCCGGCCGAGCGCCGCGAGTTCCGGCTCCCGGTAGATCCGGCCCGATGGGTTGTGCGGACTGTTGACGATGATGGCCCTGGTTTGGGGGGTGATGGCCGCCGCGATCGCATCGGTGGCCAGTGCGAAATCCGGTCCATCGAGACGGACCCGCACTGGAGTGGCCCCGGATGACTCGATCATCAGCTCATAGAAGAACCAGGGCGGCGACAGGAAGATGACCTCGTCACCGACATCGCACAGGGCCCGGATCGTGACGCCCAGGGCTCCGAACGCTCCCGCGGTCAAGGCGACGTCCTCGGGCTCGTAGGCGAGGCCGGTTCGCCCGCGCAGAACCTCGGCGACGACCTGGCGCGGTTCTTCCTCACTGGTCTTGTAGGCGAACCAATCCTTGTTCTCGGGCACGGCATGGCGCTGGAGCGTGTCGACCAGCCCGGGGAGTGGCATCTCCTGGGGATTGCCAAACGCGAAGTCCGCGATGTCGGGGTCGAGGTGGTGGCGCTCCCAGGTGCCGTGCTCGTAAAAGTCAAGGACGGGCGCCACGCTGGCGATCATCCGGTCGGTCCGCGATCGGGTCAGGGTCATGGGATCCTCCTTGGCGTCATGGGAAAAGGTCGTTCTCACGGGGAATGAGTGCATCGCGGATGGTCGCTTCGCCTCGAGTGATTATTGCCCCCCGGATCAAGGCCACCGGCCGGCCCGCGGCCTTGCCGAGGGCGAGTTCCGCGGCGGACGCGAGTTCGTCGGCGACGGCCCGAACCGTGGAGCGCATGATCCGACCATCGGCGTCTGAAGCGCCCCGGAGATCCTCCAGGGGTAGAAGTCCGGACACGCCGATCGCGACATCGACGATCCCCCAGCGCCACGGCCGACCAAACGAATCGGAGACGATGACCGGGACGTCCACCCCGAACCTGGCCCGAACGGCGGCCCGGATCGCCGCGGCGGAGCGGTCGGGATCGACCGGGAGAAGAGTCACGATCGAGCCTGATGCCGGCCCGACGTTCGAGGCATCGATCCCGCCGTTGGCGCATACGAATCCGTGGCTCGTTTCGGTGATCAGCACCCCGTTCGCCATGCGAACGACCCGTCGCGCTTCACGGAGGACGACTTCGAGCTGACGGGCGTCGCGGTCCCAGCGCTCGGCGAATTCGACGACCTCGGGACGAGGGACGACCGAGGTCAGGTCGACGACCGCCCCCTCAGCCTTTGACACGATCTTCTGGGTGACGACGAGCACATCATCGACCGCCATCGGCAGGACATGGGCCGATCGCTGGATCGCGTTGCCGATGATGGCGCCGAGGTCGTCGCCCTCGACGATCTCGGGGATGCCATCGAGGGCAACCAGTTGGATCGGCCGACCGGGCGAGGGCGGGCGCGAGCGATCAGTCGACACCGAGGCGCTCCTGGCGGCTCGATTCGACGAAGACAAGGTCGTCGGGGGTGTCGAGGTCGATCGTCAGTGGCCCATCGACTTCGACGTAGAGCGCGCCGGCGGCCTCGGCTGCTGTCCGGTGGGCCCGCCGGCTGTCCGGCCCGAAGGCCGGCTCGATGATGTCGGGAGGTTTCAGTCCGATCGTATTCGTGCCCGTGCCGTGACGGTCGGTGACGAGGACGACGGCGGGCTGGTCTGCGCCAGGGGTGCCGGTCGGCTGGTCCGGGTCGCCCTCGACAAGCGCGTCGACGACGGTCGCAATGGCTTCGCCATCGACGAACGGGAGGTCGATGGGCAGGACGACGACCGCCTCCGCGCCGCCCGCGACGACATCGCCTCGAGCCTCGCGGAGCCCGGCGTTGAGGCCCTCGGTCCGCTGGAGCAGGGTCCGGGCTCCCAGGTCGGCGGCCTGACGCAGGACTTCGCGATCCGGGCTGACCACCAACACGTCATCGAGCCGATCGACCCCGAGGGCGGCCAGCACGGTCTGGGTCAGGAGTCCCTCCACCAGGTCCTGCCGCTCCTCCGCATCCAGGGCTCCCCCGAGCCGTGACTTCGCACCCTCGAACGTGCCGACCGGGATGATGGCCGCGATCCGGGTCATGCCGCAGCACCCCGGAACGTGCCCGCGAACGCGAGGACCTCCCGGGCCAGGCGTGCCCGCCCCGCATGATCGGCCATGATCGTGTCGGTGACGAGGGTTCGCAGACCCAGCGCCGCGACCGACGGCTCAAGCTCGGTGTCGACGCTGTCCAGCACGAAACCATCGATCTGTTCGGTGTACTGCGCGGCCACTCCCCGGGCGCTCGATTCGTAGCCGAGCGAGGTGAGCATCCGGTCAGCGGGGCCCTTGAGCGCCACGCCACCGACGATCCCACTGACCGCGATGACCGGCACATCGCGGGCGCGCGCGGTGGCCAGCAGATCGGTCATACCCGGGACCGCGAGGATCGGGCCGACGGAGACGAGCGGGTTCGACGGCCCGATGATCACCACGTCCGCCGCGGCCAGGGCGGCGGCCACCTCGTCGGTCGGGAGGGCGGCCTCCATCCCCGAGAACCGGATCTCGCGGACTTCCGGCGCCTGGGCCTGATGGACGAAGTACTCCTGGAAGTCGAGCCAGCCAGCGTCGGTCCGGACCTGGGTCGGGACCGACGTGTCGGTCATCGGCAAGATCCGGGTCGGGATCCCGAGGGCGTCCTGGATCGCGAGGACGGCCGCGGTCAGTGTTGAGCCCTCGCGGAGTCGCGCGGTCCGGGCGATGTGCGTTGCGAAGTCGCGGTCACCGAGGCGGAACCAGGTCGGCTCGCCGAGCTCGGCCAGGGCATCCATCACGGTCCAGGTCTCGCCGCTGATGCCCCAACCCCGGTCGTCGTCGAAGCGGCCCGACAGCATGTACAGGACGGCGTCGTGATCGGGCATGACGACCAGCCCGTGGCGCTCCGTGTCGTCGCCGGTATTGACGATCACGTGCAGATCGCCCGGGGAGAGGACCGCCTGCAGGCCATGGGCCAGTTTCGCGCCTCCGGTCCCGCCGGCAAGGGCCACGACCTTCACCGGCTCACTCGATCACGTCGTCACGCGTCGAGGAGCTCGCGGACCTCGGCCATGCGGTCGATGGTCTCGCGGTCGTATGGGGCGGGCATCCGGACGATGACGGTCTCGAAACCGAGCTCGGCATACGGCCGGATCGTGTCGGCCACCTCGGCCGGGGTCCCGGTCAGGCCCCGCTGATCGGGCGCTTCGACGCCGTTATGGGCCAGCAACGCTTCGAAGGCGGCCGCGGCCGCCGCCCGATCGTCGCGGAGCATGATGGGGAAGCTGACGGTCTTCTCGATCGTGGTGATGTCCCGGCCGACCGCGTCGCAATGCTCGGCGAGGATCGCCAATCTGGCCCGGACCTCGTCGATCGTCCCAGCGGTGTTCCAGCCATCGGCCCGCAGAGCGACGGTCCGGAGCGTCTTCTTGGGCCCCGACCCGCCGACCAGGATCGGCAGATGGGCCTGGATCGGGCGCGGTTCACAGAGCGCGTCCTTGAACGTGTAGAACCGACCTTCGTGGCTGAACCGCTCGCCGTCGAGCAGCCGGCGCATGAGCATCACCGCCTCGTCGAGCCGATCGAGCCGCTCGCCGAAGCCGGAGTAGAAGTCGATCCCGTAGCCCTCGTGTTCGCGCTCGAACCACGCCCCGCCGATACCCAGGACCGCCCGCCCGCCGGACAGGTGATCCAGGGTCGTGGCCAGTTTTGCGGTATGAGCGGGGCTCCGGAACGTATTGGCTCCAACCAACAGCCCTAGGCGCACCCGAGAGGTGAGCGGCGCGAGGGCCGACATGAGACCCCAGCCCTCGAAGATCGGCTGCTGCGCCGGCCCGAAGATCGCCATGAGGTGATCCCAGGTCCAGACCGAATCCCAGTCGGCCGCGTCGGCGGCCAGCGCCGCATCCCGGAAACCGGGCCAATCGGTCTGCTGTGACCAGAGTTGCAATCCGAAACGGGTCATCGGCCGGTCACCTCAGTCGTCAAGTTCGTCGTGCAGGGTCGTCGCGCCGAATCGGAACGAGACCCGTTCCTGACGCTCGAACCCGCTGGCGATCAAGCGCTCCGCGCGGTCCGGCTCGTCCGCGTGGTAGCGCCGGGCCATCGCGGCGATATCGCCCTGGGCGGTGGCC
>SPCO01000093.1 GCA_004525275.1 Thermomicrobiales bacterium
AGGACTGGCGACGCCCGAAACCGATTCGCCTACCGCAGCCTCGGAGACTCCGGCTTCGACGATCCGCCCTGTCCCTAATCCAACCGTGGGCGTCACTTCTCCCACGCCGACCCCGTCATCCGCGACACCCCCGTACACCATCGAAGGCGACAACAACCCGCCGCAGCCTCCCGGGACAATCTGGATCGGTACTTTCTCAGGCGATCCTTCGGAGAAGCGGCTCGAGCCGTACCTGACGTTCCCTGAGGGCGGTCTTACGATTTCGGTCCGGCCGGCCTATGGGGCCTATTGGGGAGACCCGGTTGGTGCTTCTCGGATCAGGATCAGCCTGTACCGGGTGAGCGGTGGCACACTCGATCTGGTCTGGTCGGACGTCAAGAGCGTCGACCCAGATGCCACTGGCCTCTTCGACGACCTCGTGCCGTTCGCGAGTCCGGGGACGTACCGTCTTGAGATCACAAATGGGTCGAATCTCCTCGCATGGGGCATCGCCCGAATGGGGCCCAAGTGCGGGGGGACTAGGTGCTCTGGCGGGTAGTGCCAGGGTAGGAACTGCTCGGCGATCGGTGCTGGCGTTGTTGGCGAACGGCCGCGCATGCGACGGGTCTGTCGTTCGGGGCGGCCGGGGCGTCCTCGCGATCGATCCGGGCCATCGTTGGGTGGCACGACATGCGCGCCCTGGTCGCCAGCCTCGGTCCTCCGTCGGCAGTGTTCAGCTTCCTGTCGCGACGCTCCAGAATCCGGTCCCGTAACCGATCACCAGGAGGGCGAAGGTCGCGGCCCCCAAGGCCAGCCAGAACAGGACCGACGCGAACCGCGAAGTCGGGTTCATCTCCGGGTTGTCCAGCGCCGGCAGTCGATCCTTGGGTAAGGCCGATCCCCAGCGCGAAGAGCGGAGTTCGCCGCGCCATTCGGGTTGTCCGGCCGGACGCGGTTCCAGGCCGCCTTCGCCGTCTGGCTGGTGGAGCTGGAGGGTCATCAGTCTCCCACTTGTGTCGACGCCGCGAGGCTGTCCGCGCCGATATCTTCGCCCTTGGTGAGGCCCTCGTCATCCCTGGGTCTCGTATCCAGGAGTCCTTCTGAGCCATCCTCCCACAGGAGCATCTCCTGCGTGAGCGACACCTCACTGGAGAACAACGCCCCGACCGACTCGCCGCGGTGGATGCGCTTGATCGCTTCGCCGATCAACGGAGCGACCGACAGCGTGGTGATCATGGGCAGACGCTTGCGCTCGGGCAGCGGGACCGAGTCGGTCAGGACGAGTTCGCGCAAGCTCGACGCGGCGATCCGGTCCACGGCCGGGTCGCTGAGGACCCCGTGGGTGGCGCAGGCGTAGATCTCCGTCACGCCTTCGCGCTCGAGGGCGCGGGTGATCTCAACCAGCGTCCCGCCGGTGTCGATCTCGTCGTCGACGATGATCGCCCGCTTTCCTTTGACGTCGCCGATGACGTTCATCAGTTCGGCTCGATCGAGGTTGCCGACCCGTCGCTTCTCGATGATCGCCAGTGGCGCGTCGAGCAGCTCGGCGAACGTTCGGGCGCGCTTGGCAAAACCAAGGTCGGTTACGACGACCGGATCCTCGATCTGCTTGTGTCGGTAGTAGTTGGAGAGCATATGGACCGCGGTCAGCTCGTCGACCGGGATGTTGAAGAAGCCCTGGATCTGGCCCTGGTGGAGGTCCATGGTCAGGACCCGGTCGGCCCCGGCGACGGTGATCATGTCGGCGATGAGTCGAGCCGTGATCGGGACGCGTGGCTGGTCCTTCTTGTCAGAGCGGCCGTAGGCGTAGAACGGGATGACCGCCGTGATCCGCCCCGCGCTTGCTCGCTTGAAGGCGTCGATCATGATCAGGAGTTCCATGATCGAGTCGTTGACCGGATGGCTCGTTGGCTGGACGAGGAAGACGTCCTTTTCCCGGACGTTCTCCAGGATCTTGACGAAGATATTCTCGTTGGCGAACTGAAAGACCTCGAGTTTGCCCGGTTGCGAGCCGAGGTAGCGACAGATCTTCCGGGCGAGATCCGGGTTCGAGTTGCCGTGGTAGATCTCGAACTGGTCCGCGTACAAGCGCGACGCCTCCCGTCCCCCGAAGGCCGGAGAGACCTTCACGCCGGACTCAACCGCCTGGTCCCGGACCGGCCGGGCTCGTGCCGTCGGTCTGCGGGGCGTCATCGTCGCCCATGCCGTCCTGCTCTGCAAGTCCCGCCCGGAATGCGGCGATGGCCACGACACGGTCGCCGTCGGCCAGACGCATGACGATGACTCCCCGAGCGTGTGGCGAGTAGCGGTTGATCGTGTTCGTATCGGTCCGGATGACCTGGCCGCCGGCGCTGACGAGGAGAAGCTCCTCGTCTTCCTCGGTGACCTGCTGCACGGCGGCGACATCGCCGGTCTTGCGGCCCTCGAGGCTGATCAGTCCGACTCCCTGGCCGCCGCGATGCTTGCGTCGGAAGTCGGCCAGCGCCACACGCTTGCCGTAGCCGGTCTCGCTCAGCACGAGCAGATCACTCTCGGGTTGAACGACGCTCATCCCCACGACCGAATCACCCTTGCGGGCCAACCGGATACCGATGACCCCCGCGGCGTCGCGACCCATCGCCCGGACCTCACCCTCGGAGAACCGAGCGAGCTTGCCCTGGGCCGTGGCGATGATGACGTCGTCGCTGCCCGCCGAGACGTCGACCCACGCCAGCTCGTCGTCATCGCGCAGGGTGATCGCCCGGATGCCCGACGAACGAACCTTTTCGAACTGTTCGAGTGGCGTCTTCTTGATGATCCCTCGACGAGTCGCCAACACGAGATAGGTCCCGGCGGTGAAGTCGGGCAGCATGATCGTGGCCATCGGGACTTCGCCCGACTCCACCTGAACGCCCGGCAGGTTGATGATCGGGATGCCCTTGGCCTGGCGGCTGGCGTCCGGGATGGCATGGACCTTCGCCGAAAACACCCGCCCGCGGTTGGTGAAGAAGAGGGCCCAGTGATGGGTGTTCGCGACGAGCAGATGCTCGACCGCGTCTTCCTCGCGGGTCACGTGTCCGATGATCCCCTTGCCACCCCGATGCTGACGTCGATAGGTGGCCACCGGCTGGCGCTTGATGTAGCCCCGGCCGGAGATCGTGACGACGACATCCTCGTCGGCGATGAGATCCTCGTCGGTCATCTCGCGACTCGTATCGTCGGCGACCCTGGTGCGTCGCTCCCCGGCGTACTTCTTCTTGAGCTCGGCCAGTTCGTCCTTGATGATCTGGCTGACGCGCGCCGGGTTGGCCAGGATGTCTTCGAGCTCGGCGATGAGCTGGATGATGGCCAGGTACTCATCCTCGATCTTCTTGCGCTCGAGCGCGGCCAGGCGGGCCAGCCGCATGTCCAGGATGGCCTGGGCCTGGAGCTCGGATAGATCGAACCGGCTCATCAGGTTGGATCGAGCGTCGTCGACCTCGCTCGATTCCCGGATCGTCTTGATGACCGCATCGAGGTTGTCCAGGGCGACCTTGAGGCCTTCGAGGATGTGGGCCCTGGCGCGCGCCTTGCCGAGATCGAACTCGGTCCGCCGCCGGATGATCACGCGCCGATGATCAAGGTAGTGATTGAGCACGCTGCGCAGGGGCAGGGTCTGGGGCTGACCATCGACCAGGGCGAGCATGTTCATGTTGAACGCGAGTTGCATCGGGGTGTGCTTGAACAGGTTGTTGAGGACCTTGTGTGGGTTGGCGTCACGCTTGAGCTCGACGTAGATGCGCATCCCGTCACGGTCGGACTCGTCGCGCAGGTCGCCGATGCCCTCGATCCGCTTGTCCTTCACGAGGTCGGCGATCTTCTCGAGCAGGCTGGCCTTGTTGACCTGGTAGGGCAGCTCCGTGACGATGATCGCGGTCCGGTCGCCCTTGACCTCCTCGAAGGCGACTTGCGCGCGCATCACGACGCGACCGCGGCCGTGGGCGTACATCTGGCGGATGGCGTCGACCGTCTCCCACTCACCGGTCAGCAGGTTCCGCTGGCGTTCATAACGGTAGATCGTCCCCCCGGTCGGGAAGTCCGGTCCGTTGACGAGCTTGCACAGGTCGTCCGACGTCAGATTCGGGTCGTCGATCATGGCCACCGTGGCGTCGACGATCTCACCGAGGTGGTGGGGCGGGATGTTCGTGGCCATCCCGACCGCGATCCCGGAGCTTCCGTTGACCAGCAGATTGGGGAGCCTTGCCGGCAGGACCGATGGCTGCTTCTGGGTCCCGTCGTAATTCTCGACGAAGTCGACCGTGTCCTTGTCGATATCGGCCAACATCTCGCCGGCGATCGCGGTCAGCCGCGCCTCCGTGTAGCGCATGGCGGCAGCCGTATCGCCATCGATCGAGCCGAAGTTGCCCTGGCCGTCGACCAACGGATAGCGCATCGAAAAATCCTGGGCGAGCCGCACGAGCGCGTCGTATAGCGCCTGGTCGCCGTGGGGATGGTATTTGCCCATCACCTCGCCGACGATCGCCGCGCATTTGCGGTACGAACTCGTCGAGGACAGACCCATCTCGCCCATCGCGTAGAGCGTCCGGCGATGGACGGGCTTGAGGCCGTCGCGGACGTCGGGCAGAGCGCGCGACACGATGACGCTCATCGCGTAGTCGAGATAGCTGACCCGCATCTCGTCCTCGATGCGGATCGATTTGAAGTCGCCCAGTTCGTCGGTCACGTTCGGCTTGCTCCTGTCGGCTCAGCGAGGTCGGCGCGTGGTGGGGTCGTCATCGGAGTGGGGGCTCCGGGACGGTCGACGGGTCGGGCAGGGCGCCGAATCGGGCGGCGGTCTCCGCGGCGCTCGATGTGGCCAGCGCGCCGGGTCGTTTGCGGATCCCCACGAGGCTTGCCCGGATGGTGTCCGCGATGGTCGGGTCAAGTCTGGTCAGCGTGTCGCGGATGACCCAGGCGCGAAACCCATCGTCGCTTCGGGCGGCTCGATCGGTCTCGTCCAGCAGTGCCGCCTCGGTCGCTGCGCGGTCCACGGCGGTCAACGAGCGGTATGCCCAGGACAGCGCCTTCTGGACATCCGCCTCGGCGTCACCCATCAGGTTGGCCAACAGGGGCAGCCCGCGAGCCGCGATATCGGGGTCGCGACTACGTCCACGATCCACGTGAGACATCGTCGCGATCGTCGAGCCGACCAGTCGGCGCTCCCAGCGCGACGGGCTGTAGACAAGCAATTCGAGCTCGGACCAGCGGTATCGCTCGGCGACGATGCCCGTGCCGTACAGGTGAGCAAGCGTGTCGACCGTGATCCAGTCGGCGGCCTCCCGTGCCGCACGACGAAGGAGTTGCCAGGTTCGCTCGGTTTCCTCCCGGAGCGTTCGGCCCAGCATGTCGAACGCGAACCAGCGAGCCTCGAGCTCTACCTCTGCGAAGAGGCGATCCGCGAGGAACAAGATGGTTGTGGCGCGATCGTCGCGCGTGGCGTCCTGAAATCCGCGCGAGACGGCGGCCAGGATCGGCGAGCGGACGCCATGGACGGGACCGATCCCAGGGGCGACTCGGCGCTGGCCCTCGAGATGGACGGGATCGGCCAACGACGCGAGCCCGACGGTCAGCGCTCGCGCGAACGCATCGGGGTCGTTGGCGAGGCCGGCGATCGACGTGCCGAGTGCCTCTGCAGCCTCTAGGTGATCGGCCACGAACTCGACGGCGCGAGCCGTCGTCTCGCTCCGAGGCGGGGCCGTCATCACCTCGGTCCCTCGACGGCGGTCATGTCGGTCGGACCGGCCAGGCCCGTGTCGGACCTGCCGTACGCATACCGGGCCCGAAGGTCCCGCTTGCGCGACGGGCTGGCCGCGACGTACACGCCGGTCGCGGTCGCGAGTTCCAGGCCCGTGTCTGCATTGACGATGTGGCCCGCGGCATCGACGATCCGCCGACGAGCGCGGGTGATCCAGCCCTCCGCCCTGATCGGGACCCCGACGCCGACCGGATGCCGGAAGTCGACGTTCATCCGTGCCGTCACACCCCAGTTGTCCTCACCGACCAACGCCCAGGCCATCACTTCGTCGAGGATCGTGCACAGGATCCCGCCGTGGATGACCCCTTCCCAACCTTCGAAGCGATCGTCGAGGGTCATCGCGACCCAAGAGCGCCCTGGTTGGACATGGAGATCCAGACCGAGGCCGCCGGCATTGAGCGTCCCGCACGCGAAGCAGTTGTGTGGGGCAAATTCGAACCGTCCGGTCGGCGTCTCGATCACGGGACGTGCG
>SPCO01000021.1 GCA_004525275.1 Thermomicrobiales bacterium
GAGACGGACGGGGACAACGCGCACAGCGCAGCCGAGCGGATCCTGACGGCGTTCCGGGAGCATGCGTTCGTCGGGGAGCAGCGTGGCCCGGTCCCGATCGGCGCCTCGATCGGTGTCGCGACCTTTCCCCTCGACGGGCGAACCGGCACGGACCTCATCGCGGCCGCCGACATGGCGCTCTACCGGGTCAAGCGCGACGGCGGCCGCGACGCCGCCGGGGCTGGCGATCCCGCGACCTGACCGGGGCTGACGATCCCGCGACCTGACCGGGGCGCAGGCTGACCCGGGCGAAGGGACTCCCCCGAACCGCCATCCGTACCACCCGTCGGGATGGACGCCGCGCTTCCCGACCGCCATCCTTGATCCCTGAAGTGAGTGAACAATCCGACCCGCCCGCGCGGCCGCCAGAGACCCCGGAACGAAGGATCCGACGGTCATGGTGGATCTTCGTCGCCGCGTACCTCATCCTCGGCTCGATCGCGATCACGCGTCTCGGGACGGGCACGGGCGGACTGACCGACTGGCTGGTCGTTGCTCTCGTCGCCATCGTCGGAGTCGCGGCGTTCAGACATCGCGAGGCGGCCGTCGCGCTCGAAGTCGGGCGCCGCGAAGAGGCTGAATCATTCGCCCGGATCCTATCCAGCCTCTCCCGTTCCGTCGCGCCGGATGCGATCCTCGGGGCGATCGTCGGCGAACTGGCCAACGGCACCGGCGCGGACCACATCGTGATCGCCCGGCGGAGGCCGGAGGCCCGGATCCTTGACGCGACGCTGGTCAGCGCCCGCGCCGGCGTCCCCGACTCCACGACCCGGCTGCCGATCGGGGATCTGGAGGATCCGATCGATCCATCCGGGAAACCGGCCCTTCGCGAGGCGGTCCCCATTCCGGTCGTCGCCGACCCACCGGCGTTGGTCGAGGCTGGTCGCCCCCGAGGCCGCTTCGAAGACCTGGCTGCGCGGATCGCGGAGGCCACACCGTTGGCCACACCGTTGGCCACGCCAGGCCCGTCATCGATGGTCGGCAGGAACGTCCCACGAGAAGGCCAGATCGTCGCGGATCGGATCGCGGCGCGGACTCGGAAAGTCTACGGCCTCACGAACACGCTGGCCGCTCCGCTCACCACGGACGGAATCGTCATCGGGGCGATCGTGCTCTCACACCGGACCGTGAGCGATTGGCCCGAGGGCACCCGGCGCCTGCTCAACGGGGCAGCCAGCGAGGCCTCGTCGGCCCTGTCGCGCGCCTACTCGCTTCGGGCTGCCGAGGCGGACGCGACCACCGACGCGCTGACCGGATTGCCAAATCGTCGCTACTTCGATGAATTCTGTGAGCTCCTCGCACGGCGTCGGCGCTCGGACGACGCGGTCGGGGTCCTGATGATCGATATCGACCGGTTCAAGGTCCTCAACGACACCCACGGCCATGCAACCGGCGATGAGGTCCTGCGGGCCGTCGGTGGGGCGATCGTGTCGGCCGTCAGAGAGGACGACGTCCCGGCCCGGTATGGCGGTGAGGAATTCGTCGTCCTGCTCCGCAACCCGTCGCCGGCCATCGCGCTCGAGGTCGGGGAGCGCGTCCGGTCATCGGTCGCGGGCCTGGATCTGTCGCGCCTTGGCGTCGCCGCCGTGACGGTGTCGGTGGGTGTCGCGGTAGCCCGCCAGGCTGAGCAGCCGATCGGTGATCTGACCGCCCGGGCCGATGAGGCGCTCTATCGAGCCAAACGTGCCGGGCGGGACCGAGTCGTCGCCGTCTGAGTACGCGAGCGCCGATCCCGGGCCGTGACCGCCATCTCCGGAGCGTGACAGCGCACTCGCCCAGTGGACCGCCCCGCTACCATCAGCCCCGTGACCGACGACCCTGCCGACCTGAGCAACGGCGACCTCGCACGCATCTTCCACGAGATCGGCGACATGCTCGAGCTCAAGGGCGAGCTGGTCTTCAAGACCATCGCATACCACCGCGCCGCCGACGCGATCGGACGCAGCCCGGTCGATCTCGTCGCTGCCTATCGATCTGGCTCGCCGCCCCAGATCGCGGGGGTCGGCAGGGCGATCAGCGACAAGATCGCGGAGTTGGCGACGACCGGCCAGCTCGGGTTCTACGAGCGCCTCCGCGCGGAGGTCCCGCCCAGTCTCGTGGAGATCCTGCAGATCCAGGGGCTTGGTCCCAAGACCGTCCGCCAGCTCCATCAGGACCTCGGTATCGAGACCGTGGACGACCTCCGACAAGCCGCCGAGGCGGGACGACTGCGGACCTTGCGGGGCATGTCGGCCCGCACGGAAGCACTCGTCCTCGAAGGGATCTCTCGTCTCGATGACCGATTCGATCGAATGCGGCTCGATCGCGCGGAGGAGCTCGTCACGGCGCTGATCGAAGCCCTGTCCGGCATGCCCGGCGTTCGCTCCATGGAGCCGGCCGGTTCGTTCCGGCGTCGCAAAGAATCGATCGGGGACCTGGATCTCCTCGTCGAGACAGACGATCCGGCGCCTTTGATCGAGGTCTTCACCGGCTTAGGGTCGGTCGACTCCGTGATCAATCGCGGCGCCTCCAAGGCGGCCGTCAGACTCCAGCGTGGCCCCCAGGTCGACCTGATGGTGATGCCGCCCGGCGAGGCCGGGACCTATCGCATTCATTTCACCGGATCAAAGGAACACAACGTCCGGCTGCGTGCGAGGGCCCGTGATCAGGGGTGGAGCCTGTCCGAAAAGGGGTTCCTGCGGATCGGCGAAGACGGACAACCATTGATCGGCGAAGCGGCAGAGTTGCGCACGTTCGCGACCGAGACGGAGGCGTACGCCTTCCTTGGCCTGCCCTTCATCGAGCCCGAATTGCGTGAGGATTCTGGCGAGATCGAGGCGGCCCTTGCCGCTCGCCTGCCGACGCTGATCGAGCTCGCCGACCTGCGCGGCGACCTGCACAGCCATTCGGACTGGTCGGACGGGCATCAACCCCTCGGCGTCATGGCCGAGGCGGCGCGCGGGCTCGGATACGAATACCAAGTCCTGACCGACCACACCCAGTCGCTGGCGATCGCTCGCGGCCTGACACCGGAGCGTGTCGAACAGCAGGCCGAGTTGATCGCGGGCATCAATGCCGGGTTTGCGGCTGAGGAGGCCGCCGGACGGACCGTTCCCGGCGCGTCCGCACAAGGCTTCCGCCTGCTTCACGGCTGCGAACTGGAGATCCGAGCCGACGGCCGACTCGACTACGAGGACGACCTGCTCGCCAGGTTCGACCTTGTCGTCGCCTCCGTCCACGTGGCGCGTCGTCAATCTCGAGCCGAATTGACCCGACGAACGCTGAATGCCATCCGGAGTCCGCATGTCGATGTCGTTGCCCACCCGTCCGGCCGCAAGATCGGCGAGCGGGACGACCTCGATCTGGACTGGGAAGTGATCTACGCGGAAGCCGCCCGGACCGGAACGGTCCTCGAGATGAACGGCTCGCCGCCACGCCTTGATCTCGCGGTCGAGCGTGCCCGGCGGGCGATCGAAGTCGGTTGCCTGGTGTCGATCGATTCGGACGCGCACGACATCGCCGAGCTCGACTTCGTTCGCTGGGGGATCAGCCAGGCACGGCGGGCCTGGATCACCGCGGAGAGCGTTCTCAATACCCGTTCCCGGGAGGCGCTCCTGGCCTGGACCGCGGGCAAGGCGGCCCGGATATGAACCGGGCCCGGATCGCCAGCGACAAGGACGACCGCTCCGCCCGGCGCGACCTTGCATTGGTGGCCGTCACGATCGTTGGCCTGTCACGATTGCTCGAGCCGCCGCTCATCTGGCTGTCCGCCGGGGCATTGCTCGCCGCGATGTTGCTTGGCACCCTCCAGGTCCTTCACGATGAGGGCTCCCCGTCGCAGGTCTGGTTCGGGGTTCCGATCGAGTCGCTGGTCCTTCCGTCGGTGGCCGCGGTGGCCTGCCTGGGGGCGATCCGTCTCGTCCCGTTCGGGCTGTGGCTGGTGCCCGCCCTCGCCCTGACCTGGCTGATCGTCGGGCGCACGTTGGCCCTCGAGAACCGGATCCATCGGTCGGGCGGCCAGCTGTCCGATGACGAACGGACGGCGCTGCTCGTCACGATCCTGCTTGTCGCCTTTCTGGGCTTTACCGGTGTCGCCGCGATGGTGCCGGGCGGGCTGGTCGAATCCGTCGGCGGGCTCCCGGAGAATGACCTGATCATCCTGGCCGGCGGCGATGCGCTGGTGGCCGGGCTGCTGGGCTATCGAGTCGCATCCCTCCGGGTGACGACCGTTCGAGACGCCCTCTGGATCGCCGCGACCTACGCGCTCGCGATCGCCGTCGGCGCCGCCGCGTTGCGGGCGATGGAGATCCCCCGGTTAGTTGGTCCAGCCTTGCTGACGCTCGCGTTCTACCTGTGGGATGCATTCGTCGGGACGGCGCCATCTCGGCGGCGCGATCCATCATGGATCTGGAGGATCGGTCTCTTGACCGGACTCGGCGTCCTGGTGGCCGCCTGGAACCTGCTCCTGCGGTCCTGAGCCGTCCGTTTGACGCGCCGGGCAGACGGTGCTAGAAAGCATCTTCGCCCCGCGGCAGCCCGTGACCGCGCGCCCATCACGCCCAACACCGCTACCCGACCGCGCCGCGCCCCCGAAAGGACGACCTCCTCGTGACCTTCCCCGACATCGAGACCAATGCCCAGAGCCCGGTCAATCTGACCCGCCAGCGCCGTCAGCTGGCCGATCAGGCGATTGCCCAGGCCACGGCCGCCCAGTGGGCCGAGTCGGCCGACACGAACCGCCGCATCCTCGAACTCGGTCAGGACGCCGAGGCCGAGAACCGGCTGGCCAAGTCTCTCTGGGAACTCGGTGAGCTCGGGTCGGCACGGGAGCACTATCAGACGGCCCTCGCCCTGGACCCGACCAACCGCATCGCGGAACGCAACATCGACCGGCTCAAGATGCTGTTGGTGGCTGCCGGTGAGACGACCGTGCCCGCCCAGGAGGGTAGCAAAGCGCCCGTGAGCATCTTCGTCGAGGAGACCGGCAAGACCGGATTCGCCTTCCTCACGGACCTCGCTTCGCCACGGGAGCTCGCCCAGGTCAACCCCGGCGATGCGGTCGAACTGACGCCCCAGAACAACCGGCTCATCGCGCATAGCAACGGTGTCCGGATCGGCGTCGTCGAACCTCGAGTCGCCGCTCGTCTGCTCAAGCTCATCGCGGATGGCAACAAGTACGCCGCCGGCGTGACATCGCTCGGCGACAAGGACGTCCGGATCATCGTCCGCGAGATCTTCCAGGACCCGGCCAACTACGGCAAGGTCAGTTTTCCGACGGCGGCCAAATTGACCGACCTGCGGCCGTATACCAAGGGCACGCTCATCCGCGAGGAGATGGAGCTCGAAGAGGACCTCGAGGATGACGACGAGGACGACGAGATCGAGGATCTCGACCGAGTCCTGCCCCCGGATTCCACGACGGACGAGGCCTTTGAGGACGAAGCGGACGAAATCGACGAGGCGTAGTCGCTGAGCCGACGATCGATCGGGTCCGATGACGGTCGCGCCGCGCGCAAGGTGACCGTGAGTCGGACAGGTCTCCTGCGTCCTCTAGCATCTGTACGATGACCGGTCGCGGACCCCAGGATGGCCAGGCGCGTGACTCGCTGCCCATCTTCGATCGACTCGCGCCGCCACCGCCGGCCGACGTGGTCGCCGCCCGGATCGACGTGCATACGGGTCCGGGCGATATCGTGGCCGACCTGTTCGGTCGCGGCGGCTGGATCGCCCGGTCGGCGATCGATCGCCAACGGCGGGCAGTCTCACTCGAATCGAACCCAATGACCCGGATGCTCGCAGAGGTCGTCCTGCGGCCCCCGGATGTCCGTCACCTCGACGCCGCGTTCCAGGGTATGGCGGCCTCGCCGCTACGGGAATCCAGCCTCAAGACCTCGATCGGCGACCTGTTCGCGACTCGATGTGCGACCTGTGGGCGGGCGCTGGTCGTGGACGAGATCGGTTGGCAGGTCGATGATGATGCGTCGATCGCGGGTCGGATGCGGCCGATCGAGCGACACTACCGCTGCGCCGTGTGCCGGGACCAGCTCGGTGGCTCGGACCATCGTCAGGCAGCGCTCGATCGCGACGACTTGCGACGAGCCACCGCCGATGTCGGCGCCGATGCGATGCGCTCCGTTCTGCTGGCCCGTTTCCCGATACCTGATGGTGCGGAGGCCCTCCCAAGGGAACTGCTCGATCTGCACACCGATCGCCAGCTGGTCGCTCTTGGCGCGATCCTGGAGCGGATCGAGAGCGACCTGCGAGCTGCCCCCGTGATGGCCACGCTGCGACTCGCCCTCCTGTACGCCATCCTGCCCGCAAGCCGCCTTGGAAGCGGACCGGGCCGGCATGCAGCCCTGCGCGTCACGTCCGGCCATGTCCGGCCGCACACGGCGACCCGGGTCAGTGAGCGGAATCCGTGGTTGGCGTTCGAGGATGGCTTCCGGCTCGTTCGGGGCTTTGTCCAGGGCCTCGACAGCGGTCCGTATGGTCCGATCCAGGCGCGACTCGGCGAGGATCTGCGCAGTCTTGGTGAAGGTGCGGCCACCACGTTCATCGGCCTGGCCGGCGATGAGGGATCGGCCGCCATGCAGGACGGTCCCGGTGGCTACGGCCGAACAACCCCGACGCCGAAGATACGGCTGGCCCTCGGCCAGTCGCCGATGCGGCCGAACCTGGACCGACTCGCGGTTGCCTATCACGCGACCTCCTGGCTCCTCGGCGCAGAAGCGGCTTCCCGGCTGCCGATACACGCCTTGGCTGGTCCGTCATTCCGGCGGTCGTGGCGCGCCGAGGCGGAGATCATCGGCGATGCGCTCGGGCGAGTAGGGCCCGTAATGGCCCGCGACGGGCGCGCCATCCAGCTGGTGGATGGAGGATCCGAGGCGGTCATCGCGACCGTCCTCGGAGGCGCACAGGCCGGCTTTCGGTTGCTCGGCGTCCACACTTCCGATCACGTTGAGACCAAAACCTCCGTCGTCGAGTTGCTGCCGCCCGGAGGGCGACTGCCGCCGGGTGCGCGGACCCGGGCGAACGTCAGCCTCGAGGCACTGCCCGGTGGCGCCGGAGACGCGTTCATCGCCGGATCGAGTGGGCTGTTCACACCCGCGGAACGCTTCGACGCCCGCCCATTCTCGGCCTCCGACGCGGCCCGGGCCGTGACCGACGCGGCGGTCGAGATGCTCTGTGCCCGCGGCGAACCCGCTCCACACGAACGACTCCTGGGCCAGATCCTCATCGGTCTCGATCGCGCCGGACAGCTCCACCGCCTCGCGGCCACGATGATGCCAGCCGATGCCACCGGCAGCGCGGGCGATCCTGGCCCGGATCCGGTTGAGTCGCTTGTGGTGCTCATCCGAGACGAACTTGGGCGGCCCACCCAGGAACGCCTGACCGAGATCGAACCCGGACGTTGGTGGCTGCTCGACCGGGAAGATCTGGCTCGGACCGCTGCGCCGCTGGCCGATCGGGTCGAATGGGCGGCGTTCAGCCTGCTGTCGACGGCAGGTCCGATGTCGGAGGCCACGTTCCTGGAGCGGATGGGAGCCATGTTCAACGGGCCCGATCTGCCCGAGGACGGGTTGATCCGGGCTTGCCTCGCGAGCTACCGGAGCCAGCGTGCCGGGTCCGACCAGGTGACGACCGACGACGACCTCCTGGAGCGGAGTCAGGAACATACCGAGCTGCTGGCGGCCATCGCGGACGGCGGTCATCGATTGGGCATGCGGGTCTGGCTGGGAAGCCGCGAACAAACACGACGTTTCGGTCGAGGTACCCTCGGCGATCTGCTCCTCAACGGGGAGCAGCGGCCGTTCCTCGGTAGCATCGCTCCGGCCATCGAGGACCTCGCTGAAGTCGACGGCATCTGGTACGTCCGCGCCAAGGTCGCCTTCATGTTCGAGGTCGAGTGGACCGCCATGCTCGGAGAGCCGCTCCTTCGTCGACACGCCCGGATCCCCCCGAACGACGCGCTCATCCGGTTCCTCGTCATCGCACCCGAACGGACCGACCTCGTGCGTTACAAGTTGGCCCAATCTCCGCTCTTGCGGGCGGCCATCGAGTCCGGCAACTGGCACATCATGCGGTCGGACCGGCTGCGGGCATTCCTGGCTCGGGAACCCCTCGACCTCGACGACCTCGAGCCGTATCTGGGGCTCGACCCGGAACCCGAGGATCACGCCGAGCAGATCCGGATGTTCGAAGAAGGTCCCGCCTGATGGTGGCTCCTCGACCCGTCGGCCACACGCCGGCGGTACGCTAGTGATCACGACCGAATCGTCGGAACCCTGGAGGCGCAAGCGTGACTGACTCCCTTCCCGCATCGACGCAGGTCGACGCACTTGCCGATCGATTCTGGGAATCGATCCTTGAGCTCGAGCCAACGACCGCGACGCTGTACGGTGATCCGCGATATGCCGATCGGCTCGAGGATCCTGGGTCCGACGGGCGAGCCAAGGCGCGAGCGTTGTCGGAGCGGACCGCCGCCGAGGCCGATGCCATCGAGACGGCCGGGCTGCCAACGGAGGCCCGGATCACCCGAGACATGCTCAAGGTCATCGCCGAACTGCAGATCGAGCAGGACGACCAGTCACTCCACCAGCTTCGCGTCGTCGACCAGATGAGTGGCCCTCAGCAGCTCCTGCCCCAACTCACCCAGTTCCAGCCTGCCGACACACCGGAACGGCTCGATGCATTCATCGCGCGTCTGTATGCCTATCCGGCCTTCATGGCCGCGAACACGGAGATCCTGCGCGACGGGATGGCGTCCGGACTGACGGCGCCGCGAATCGTCGCCGAGCGGACGATCGCCCAGATCGAGCGGATGCTGGCCATCCCACCGGAGTCGGGCGTCGTCGCATCGATGCTCAAGGTGTCGTCCGAGGCTGAGCGGGAACGAGTGCGCGAGATCGTCCGCGATGTCGTCCGTCCGGCCGACGTGGCCTTCCTGGAGGAACTGTCCGGTCCATACTTCGCCTCCACCCGCGAGGACCCAGGCTTGTGGTCGGCACCGGACGGGGAGCAGCTGTATCGGACCGCGATTCGGAGTTGGACGACCCTGGATCTCGACCCCCAAGTCGTCCATCAGATCGGCCTCGACGAGATCGAAACGATCGAAGAGGAGCGCCGCACCATCAGCCGGACGGCCGGCTTCGGCGACGACACCGCAGCCTACCGGGCGTCGCTGGACGCCTCGGCCGCGAACACCCCGCAGTCCAAGGCCGATCTCGTGACTCGAGCGATGGATGACATCGACCGGGCGATGGCCGTCGCGCCGCGCTATTTCGGGGTCCTGCCGCGGGCGACCTGTGAGGTCCGCCCGGTCGAGGAATTCAAGGAGCAGGACGCGCCGTTCGCCTATTACTACCCGCCCGCGGCCGATGGGTCGCGACCGGGCATCTACTACGCGAATGGCTACGACCTCGCAAGTCGCAAGTACACCAAGCTTGCGACCACCACGTATCACGAAGCGGCACCGGGACACCACTTTCAGATCACCCTGGAGATGGAGAACCCGAATCTCAACGCGTTCCGACGACTCGGCTCGCGAGCGGTCGGTGGGGCCTATGTCGAAGGCTGGGGTCTATACAGCGAGCGGCTTGCCGATGAGATGGGGCTCTTCCGGGACGAGGACGAGCGATTCGGGATGCTCGATGCACAGGCTTGGCGGGCAGCTCGACTCGTGGTCGACACGGGTCTGCATGCGCTCCGCTGGCCGCGCCAGCGCTCGATCGACTTCCTGAAGACCGCGGGTCTGTCCGAGACAGATGCGGTCATCGAGACGGACCGCTACATCAGCTGGCCGGGCCAGGCGCTGACCTACAAGATCGGCCAGCGCGAGATCGAACGTTTGCGCATGGAGATGACGGCGAGGGACGGCTCGCGGTTCGACCTGCGGGCCTTCCACGACGCCGTCCTGGGCCACGGGTCGCTGCCACTGGCGACGCTCAGCCGAGAACTTCCCGGGTGGCTCGCCGCGACGGTCTGACGATCACGAGTCGAACCCGATCCCCAGCGCGTCGAGCGTCCGAAGCAGGATCGAGCGGCGACCGTGATCGCGGTCGGCACGATCCAGTTCGTGGCGGACGACATTGACCGCGATCGATCGAATCGGTTCCGGAGGGAACGGGATCGGCGGGCTGGCCACGATCCGCAGGCGCAGCCGGTCCTCGTCGGGCCGCAGGATGAAATCGCGCACGACGCCACCGGCCCAGCGACTTGCCCCGACGCCCAGCCCGGTGTAGCCCAGGGCGTACGTGACCCGCCCGCCAAGCGTTTGGCCGAACGTGACGGTGAACCTCGTCGTGGTGTCGATCGCGCCACCCCATCGGTAGGGGAACCGCATCGATTCGAGCTGCGGAAAGGCGCGATGGAACTGCGCCTCGAGCTTTGCGAATGTCGCCGGATGCTGGTCCAGGGCCGGATCCACGCGGCTGCCGTAATAGTGGATGGCGTCGTAGCCGCCCCACAGGATCCGATCGTCCGCGGTCAGTCGGAAGTAGTGGAACTGATTGTTCGAGTCGGACAGCCCCTGCCGACGAGCCCAGCCGATGGCTGTGCGCTGGTCGACCGTCAATGGCTCGGACACGAGGGCATAGTCGTAGACCGGAACGAACGTGGAGCGCAGCCGACCAAGCCAGCCGGAATAGGCGGACGTGGCCACCACGACCTGGTCCGCCCGGATCGAGGCCCCACCGGCCACCGACGCGACGACCCCAGCGGCGACGCGATCCAGCCGCTCCACGCGAGACCCCTCGTAGATCCGGACGCCCCGCTCGCGGGCGACGCGGGCAAGACCGCGACACAGGGCCGCCGGATCGAGCAGGACATCTCGGCCGGGCGCGCGGTAGAGGCCAGCCTGCCAGATCGGCGAGTGGATCTCGGCCTGGACGGCGGCTCGATCGAGGAATTCGAGCGCTTCTCCGTATCCCGCGGCCTCGTCGACCCACGCTCGAAACTCGTCGGCCTGATGGGGTTGATCGGCCAGGCTGAGCGTGCCGGTCTCCTCAAGATCGCAGTCGATCGCGTGCTCAGCGACGAAGGCGACGAGGCCACCCAGATTGTCGATCCCCTCCGTCTCCAGGCGCTCCAACTCGTCCGGGAAGTGACGGATCCCGTTCGCGAGGCCGTGGGTCAGGGACGCTTCGCAGAAACCGCCATTCCTGCCGCTGGCCCCGAAGGCGACGGTCTCGGCCTCGAGGACGGCAACATCGAGGCTCGGGTCGGTGTCGGTCAGGGCGAGGGCCGTCCATAGCCCGGTGAACCCGGCGCCGATGACCACCACGTCAGCGGCGGCCGCGCCCCGCAGCGGTGGGTGCTGCGGCTGTTGCGCATCGCGCAGCCAATAGCTCAGCGGCTCGGCCATGGGTCAATGGTGACATGCGAGGACATCCTCGGTATCCGTACCGTCCAGCCAGAGTGGACGATGAGATTCGTTGGCATGACGAAAGATTGCCACGAGAATCGCGTTGACGAGTCCGGGGCGGGCATGGCACGATGGCCAACCTCCGTCCCGCTCTGCGCAACGAACGTCTCGCGGAGTGAGCCAAACCTACCGAAGCCGAGGACCCGATGGCGACCGAACCCGGTACGACCCCAACCCTCGTCCGCGACACCCAGGCCGAAATGTATGCGCGTGCTCTGCGGACGTTGCCCGGTGGCACCGATTCGAATTTCCGGGCGTGGGGCGACGACACGATCTATGTCGATCGCGGCAAGGGCGGGCGCGTCTGGGACATGGACGGCAACGAGTTCATCGACCTCCGAATGGGTTATGGGCCGGTGATCCTCGGGCACGGCGATGACCGGGTCGATGACCATGTCAATGAACGAATGCGCAAGGGGGTCAGCTTCTCGCTGACGTCCGAGGACGAGATCCAGGCGATGGAACTCCTCAAGGAGTTGACCGGCTGGGTGGACAAGGCGCGCATGACCGTGTCGGGCACCGAGGCGACGATGCATGCGATGCGAATCGCGCGGGCCTTCACCGGGCGCGACAAGATCGTCAAGTTTGAGGGCCAGTACCACGGCGTCCACGACTACGCCCTGATCAGCGTCGGCCCGGACAAGATGTCTGAGCTCGGCGACCCGGATGC
>SPCO01000200.1 GCA_004525275.1 Thermomicrobiales bacterium
CGATCGGGCCAGCCACCACGTCACGAGCACGGCGGCGATCCCCGCCAGCGCGATCTCGGCGACAACGGCAACCGGCGAGTCGCCACCGGTCATGAACGCGGCCGGTGAGAGGAGGTAGTAGTACCAGGCGCCGTGATGGACGTCCCCGATCGAAGTCGGTGGCCCCAGGAGTGGCACCACGCCGTCGGTCACGAGCGAACGCAGCACCAGCATGTCGTGCCCCTGGTCGGAATCCCACGTCCCTCGCGTCGCGAGATTCGGCAGTCGAAGCAGGGCGGCCACCACGACCAGGGCGATCGGGACCGCGACAGCCGCGAACCTTGAGCCGGGCCAGCGCCGCTCTGGCGCGTCGATCGTCGATCCGCTCACGCCCCGGGCCCCGTTCGCGATCGATCGCTCCGCAACTCGAATGCCTCGGGAGGCAGGTCGTCGAGCCGCGCACCGGCCGCGATCGCATGCGCCCGCGCGACGTTGACCGCGTCGTAGCCCTCGTCCATCCCGGGCGTCTCGAGGTAGAAGGTGGCGTGCGCGAGGGCCGGGTGGCGGAGCAGGTGACCCAGCCCCACGGCCCCGATCTGTCCCGCGCCGAGATGTTCGTGCCGATCCAGGTGCGATCCGCGCTCCGACTTCGAGTCGTTGAGGTGGATCATGACCAGTTTCTCGAGACCGATGCGCGTCTCGAATTCGTCGATGAATTCGTCGATGGCGGCGGGCTCCGAGATGTCGATGCCGGCCGCCCAGGCATGCGCGGTGTCCAGGCAGAACCCGAGCCGATCGGCCGACACACCCCGGGCGACCGCCGCGTCCATGATGCCCGCCAGCTCAACGATATCGACCCCGAGCCCGAACCCGCTTCCGGCCGAATTCTCCATCACGACGAGCGCCGCATCGGGACCGCCATCGACCTCGGCCAAGGTCAGCGCCAGCCCGTCGGCCAGCCGCTGCGTGCCGGCGGTCACCCCCGAACCGCGATGCGACCCGATGTGGACGTTGACGAACCGGGCTCGGAAACCGGGCGCAGCCCGGAGGTCGCTGGACAGGACGTCGACCGATCGTCCAAAGAACCCCTCGTCGGGCCCGGCCAGGTTGACGAGGTAGGCCGCGTGGATCGCGACCGGCCCGATACCCAGATCGGCCAGGCGAGCACGAAAGGCGGGCTGCTCGGATGGCGGAGTTTCGCGGCGCCGCCAGGCGGTCGGATTGTCGGCGAAGACCTGGATCGCGTCCGCTCCGATCTCGGCAGCTCGGTTGACGGCCCTCACCATCCCGCCCGCCAATGGGAGGTGCGCGCCAAGACGTCGACCATCGGGAAGCATCCGCGGCATGGTACGACGCGCGGCCGCCGTTGGACCTAGCGTCGGCCCTTCGTGTATTCGCCGCCGATCATCGGCTCGATCACGCCGTAGTCCCCGTCGTCACGTCGATAGAGCACGGCGACCCGCTCGGTCTCGGCGCTGACGTAGACAAAGAATCGATGCCCGAGCTCCTCCATCCGGGAGACGGCGTCCTCTTCGAACATGGGCTCGATGCCGAATCGCTTGACCTTGACGATACGCGGTTCGCGCGCGGGTCCGCTACTGCCGTCGGCCAGGCGTCGAAGAATCTGCTTCTCCTCCTCCGGGCGGGCTCGGATCCGAGGTTTCTCCTTGTGGTCGACCGCCTGGCGCTCGACCTTGTCGACGACGCCGTCGAGCGCCTCCTGGTAGGACGCGCCGGTCGCCCGACTGCGCAGTGGCTGACCCTGGATGACCAATGTCAACTCGGCGAAATGCGAGTCGTCGGCGCTTCGATGGTGTTCGCTCCAGAGCTCGACCGTGGCATCGGTCTGATCGTCCAGCAGCCGCTCTATCCGATGGACCTTGCGCTCCGCATAGTCGCGCACACGCTCCGGGATATCGGCGTTCTTGCCCTTGACGATCGTCCGCACGGTCCCTCCCAACGTCGTGCGTCGAGTATACCCGCGAGACCCGTTGAGCCCCTAATCCCGTGGAGCCCTGAGTCCCGTGCAACCCCGAGTCGGGCCTTACCGCTCGCGCGCCACCGCGATGCCGGAAACCGCGAGTGCCCCGGCCTGGATGAGGGCCGTCGCGCACGCTGCGAGGGTGGAGCCGGTCGTGACGACGTCGTCGACGAGAAGCACCCATCGACCGCGGACTGGATTCGGGCTCGGACTCGGATTCAGGCTCGGACTCGGGCCCGGACTCGGACCGGTGCCGCCAGTGTTGTCAGTGCCGCGGCCGCGTACCCGGAATGCCCCTTCGACGTTCGCCGCGCGGTCGTCCCTGCCCAGCTCGAATTGCGCGACGGTCGCCCGGCCGCGCTCGAGCGCGCACACGAACGGCAGCCGCAGGTCTCGAGCCGCGACCTCAGCGATGAGGGCCGCCTGGTCGTAGCCGCGTCGACGTTCGCGGTCGGCATGGATCGGGACAGGCACCACGATGTCGGCCCCGACCCCGATCCTGGCCCAGCGCCGAGCGACCGCTGCTCCCAACGGGTTCGCGAGCCGCCGCTCCCCGGCGTACTTGAGATCGTGGAGGGCCGTCCGCACCGTACCCGTGAACGGCGCGCACCAGTCGAGCTGGAGGAGCGGGATCGGGATCTCTGCCGGCAGCCCGATCGGCGACCCGCCGGGGAGGCCCAGGCGGACGTCGAGTGCGGGGCGGCAGGCCGCGCATAGTGGCTCGCCCTCCCTCTGGCAGCCGGCACAGGTCGCCGGAAACGCCAGGTCGAGGCCCAGGTTGGCGAGTCGGCGCAAGGGTGCCATCGCGCCAGTCTCATGAAGGACGATGCACTGCCGGTCATCGCCCGGATCACGATCAAAGATCGGGCGTCGGGTCGCTCTCCTCTCGATGCGCACGTCGCCGATGCCACGGGACGACGCCCTCCAATTCGATCTCGAGAGAGAAGCTGAGAAAGGTTCTGACCAGGACGAGCAGACCGAGGGTCGCGACATTTTCCAGGGTCGGATCGATGGTCACGGTCTTGACGATGTCGGCGATGATCAGCACCTCCAGGCCCAGCAGGATGGCCTGCCCGACCTGAATGCGGACGGTCTTGTAGAGACCCGCGCGCTCGCCTCGACTCCACGAGCGGACCGCCACAAAGA
>SPCO01000215.1 GCA_004525275.1 Thermomicrobiales bacterium
GACACCGTGGCCGTCGGTCGAAGGTCCGCGGACGACGACGCGGGCGCGGGCGTGACGGGACCGTTACCGCAGCCGACAACGATGACGGCGATGACCATGCCAAGGATCAACGGTTTTCGGATCATGTCGCGGCGGGGCATATGCCTGGATGTTGGACGCGTCTACCTTACCAATGGCGACGGGTCTCTGGCTGTAGGTCCAACGATTGCCCGCCGACTCGGGATCGAGAGGCGATTCGCTTCCCGGCCACGTTTTTGGGTGCGGCGGAACCTGGCAGTCACGCGCTCGGTGCGAGACGGTCACCTGTGTAGCCCGCTCCTCGGGCACCCCAATCGAGCAGACGAGTGAGACGGATCCTGACGGTCACCGTATATGTCGCGGAGAAGGATTCGGCCGTGTACCCGGCATCGGCGAATGCCGCCGCGTACTTGCGAGCGAACCTCGGCGAAGGGAGGGGTTCCACCGGCCCGTCAGGCGCGATGGGCGTGTCGACGACGACAGCCTCGCCCTCGAGCAGCTCGACCGCGAAGTTGAGTTCGGGTCGGCCGACGGCGACCATGACGCTCGGTTGGTGGCGCACGTTTCGAACCTTCTGCGCGTGGGTCTTGCTGAAGACGGTGATGACCTCGCCGTCCCAGTCGAACCAAGTCGGCACGATGTGTGGCCGCCCGTCAGGTCGGGTCGTGCTCAACCAGAGGATCGGAGCGCTGGCGAGGTCTTCGTGCATTCGCACGAGCGAGCCCATGACGGCCGCGTGGCCCAGCCCCGGGTCCCTCGGTCGTAGCACGTCCATCGAAGCGGTCACCGGTCACCCTCGCTGACTATCATGGAACACGGTGTATCACGAACTAGGCCAACACTAGACGATGCGAGGCGGACCTGTCAATATGGGAAAACAGCGTGTTCCGCAAATTACCTGACCGGAGACCATGACCCGCACGTACGAACTCAAACGCCGAGCCGAACGCCAGGACGCCACTCGTCTTCGAATCGTCGAGGTGACCGTTGGGCTCCATGAGGAGGTAGGCCCGGCCGCGACCACGATCACGGAGATCGCCGATCGGGCCGGCGTCGGGCGTCTGACCGTCTACCGCTACTTTCCGGATCAGGAGGCGCTGCTCACTGCCTGCACAGGCCATTGGTTCGCGGAGCACCCGGCCCCGGATCCGTCGGGCTGGCACGACATCGCGGATCCGACCGCCCGAACGGAGCACGCCATCTCGATGGTTTATGCCTACTTCGCCGGGACCGGGGAGATGCTCGATCGTGCGGAGCAGGACGCTCCCTCGATCCCGGTGCTCGCCCGCCTGATGAAGCCCTTCGCGATCACGTGGGATCGGATGCGCGACGACCTCGCAGCGGCGTGGCCCGACGATCCCGAGAGCCCTGTCGGGATCGCGCGCCGTGCTGCGATCGGCCACGCCCTCGCCTTCTCGACGTGGCGGTCACTGACCCGCGATCAGGGTCTGACCGACCAGTTGGCGGCGGAGCTGATGCTCGCCGCGGTTCGCTGCGGCGTTCGAAGCAACCGATGACATGCGGCCGCTCCGGCAATGGGGCCGCGGGGGGCGGCGCTCCAGGTTCGCCGACCCAACGCTACATCTCCATCGGGCTCATGAGCTGGAAGTAATTGCCGTCGGGGTCGGCGAACGTCGAGATCAATGAGCCCGGCGCGCCCTCGAATTCGTACGGCTCCCTGATGACGATGGCCCCGGCGGCCTTCAGCCGATCGAAGTCAGCCTTGACGTCATTGCTCTCGATGTTCCAGATCATCCGCCCCGGCTCGTTGTTCTTGCCAGTGACCTCGGAGTGCGGTCCGACCGTCACGAAACCGGAGCCGACCTTCCAGCCCTTGAACGGACCTTCGGAGAAGCCCGGCTCGCCGAAGAGCCGGCTGTAGTACTCGGACAGCCGCTGCGGATCCTCGGACCCGATGAGAATGCTGTTGAAGTCCATGCTGCCCCTCCTGCTGATCGTCGTGTTGAGTGTGTCTTAGCATGACGCATCGCTTGCGAAAGGGCAGCCTCCCGCTCGTCTAGTCGATCGAGAGTTCGGAGACCCGTTCATCAGGCCCCTCGCCTTCGATGACCACGATCGCCAGCAGCGAGGCCGCCACCACGACGAGCGACCAGACGGGCTGCAGCGAGGCCACGACAACAGTCAGCAGCACCATTCCAACCAGGATCAGGAGCCGCGACTTGAGGATCGGTCCGCCGAGGAGCCTGAACGACAGCGCCGAGCAGGCGACGAAGAGGGAGACGCCGATACCTAGCGCGGCGATCACCGCCGCGGATGCCGGTTCGTCGGGATGTGCGACGATCTCCTCGATCGCCACGGCGAACCCGACGATGCCGCCGATCAAGGGGAAGTGGGCCAGACTGTAGGCATCGCGCGCCAGCGGCCCGAGCCGCTCGACCGGAGCCGCCGCAAACCGATGCTCCAGGGCGTCCTTCAGAAAGCCGAAGTAGGTCCACCAGAGCAGGCAGGCCACAAGGATCGAGGCGACGGCCACGCCGGCCAGGGCCCAGGACCGCTCATCACCGGCCGCTGCGGTCCCGGCCACGATGAGCGACTCGCCGAGGGCGATGATCACGAACAGGCCGTGCCGCTCGGAGATGTGCGCGGGGTTGAGATCCCAGACGTCACGCCGGCCGGCGACCGATGCTGCGATCAGGTCGGCGACGATCGCCAGGAACCAGACCCACGGACGGAGGGACGGTGCAACCACGGCCCCGGCCAGCACGAACACCAGCCCGATCGTC
>SPCO01000122.1 GCA_004525275.1 Thermomicrobiales bacterium
CGGGACGGAGTTGTCGGTGAGCAATCCGATCACGCTCGCGGCGCCGACCGGCTCAGCCATGCCCTCGATCATGTCCTCTGGCTTGAGGCCGAACATGTCCATGGTCATCTGGCACGGGATGAACTCGACGCCCAGCTCCTGGGCAACCTCGAGAAGCTCCTTGGGACTGGCAACGCCGTTCTGCTTGGCCAGCCGGCCCATCATCCAGGGGCCCATCCCCAGGAAGTTCATCTTCGACAGCTTTCGATGGCTGATGCCCGGCCGCTGCATCGCCGACAGCATCTTCTGCATCCAGTTCTCGCCGGTGATCCGGCGCGAGTCCTTGACGAACACCTGGAGGCCCCAGAACGTCACGAAGACGCGGGTCTTGACACCCATCGCGGCGCTCGTCGAGGCGAGGATCATCGTCGCCCAGACCTTCTCCAGGTCACCGCTGTAGTCGATGATCAGGAAATCCTTGGGCCTGACCGCTCCATCTTCGGTCGCTTCCGGGTCGGTCGCCGGCAGGTCCGTGACCTCGGGCCATCCGTCCACCGCAGCGACCGCTTCAGCGAGTGGATCGAGTGTGGTTCGTGTCTCGGTGGTCATCGTCGTTCTCACTTTCGGCGGATGACGAAGCGGAACACCGCGTCATCTGATGACTGCTCGATGAGCTCGTTTCCGGTGGCTTTGCACCACGCCGCCACGTCCTTCGTAGACCCTGCGTCAGTCGCAAACAGTTCCAGATACGCTCCCGATGGGACGACCTTGGCCGCTTGAGCGGTCTTGACGATCGGCATCGGGCACGACAGGCCTCGGGCGTCGACCGTCTGGCTGATCTCGATGACAGGCATGGGGTTCTCCTTCCTTGTTGGACTAGATGAAAACGATTTGACCCTCGCCGGCATTCAGGTAGAAGGCGGTGACCCCTTCGACACCATCGACGAGCGGGTCGAGGTCTGTGGGTTCGAGCTTTAGAAGATCCATCGATAGCGAGCACGCCTGGATGTCCACCTCACCCAGATCCTTGGCTTGACGAAGCGTTTCAGCCCAACTCGCCTGACCGTCCGCGGCCAGCGCGTCGACGGCGGCCCGGCCGGCTGGCCCGGCCTCCGGCGCGAGACCGTGGTCAGCGCCGACCCGGTCGCTGCGGAACGAATCCAGGGCCCAGTACTGCAGGAAGATGTGGACCGGCTTGCCAAGGGCCGCGGCGCCGGCGGTCAGGACCGCGGCCGCCTGGAGCTTGTCGTCGGTGCCGGAGAACAGGACCAGGTTCAGGGAATCGTCCATCAAGTCACCTCGTATGCGATGCGTGCGTGGGAGCGGTCGCCCCGATTGGCTCGGCAGCTCCGTTGGTCGTGGACAGGTCGGCAAGCCGTCGGAGGCGTCGCTCGAGGACGTCGCGCATGATGTCGCAGGCGAGCATCACGGCCGGGTCGGTCAGTCGATACCGGACCTCTCGCCCGTCGCGATCGGCGTCCACCAGTCCGGAGGCGCGCAGGATCGCGAGGTGCTGCGACACATTCGGCTGGCTGAGTCCGAGCGCGTCCGCCAGCCGCCCTACCTCGCACGGTCCAACCGCAAGGCGGTGGAGGATGTCGAGCCGATTCGGGTTGGCGAGGGTCCGCAGAACCTCGGCCTGGAGGACGGTGATCTCGTTCATGACCCAAGCATCGACATATGCGCATCTGCGCATCAGTGCCGCCAGTCACAGCAACGGGGTCCATTGGGCACCCCGACCGGGTCGCCTCGCGGGCCGGATCGGGGCCGCCTCAGAGCCGCCTCCTGAGCGCGGGCTCACCCCGAGAACGGGCCGGGCGACCTTCCCGATCCCGACGGATGGCCCTGTCCGGTCGAGCCAACGACAGCCATGCTTCAGGCGTCCGATGGGGACTGGTTGATCGCTCGCGGGCGGCCCATCCCCTGTCCGTGCAGAAATCGAGGTGGCGACCATGACCGCACACGACGTCATCGCGGAGGGCGAGGGCCGGTTCGAGGCCCATGAACATCGTGACGTTGCGCTCGGGCTCGCCCGGATCGCCGATACCATCGAGCACTCCGGCGACCTGTCCTCCGATCAGCTCTGGGCCCGGCTCCATGCCACCCTTGGCTGGCTGCAGCGGGACCTCCACCCCCACCTCGCCTGGGAGGATCGATGGCTCTACCCGGAACTTGACGGGCTCGCCGGCACCCCCTGGGCCACGAAATCGGCGCGGTTCGAGCACCGCCAGATCGAAACGCTCATCGCGGCACTCGAGGTAGATTCGGCTCGCTGGCTCGCTCATGCAACGCCGCGCCGGGACACGGAGGTGATCGCCCACCTCAGCGCGATCCGCGCAGTGATCGCCGCCCATGTGGAACGCGAGGAGCGACTCCTGTTGCCGTTGCTCGACGAAACGGTGAGCGTCCCCGGATGACCACCGGGGGCGCCCCGCCGCTGAACCGAACGATCGATCCAGCCGTGGCCGCCGAGCGACTCGCAAACTGGGGATTCGTGGCCCACGCCGACCTGCCTGATCGTTCGGGCGATGCCTACCTGCTTGTCGGACTGCGCGCCGCTCCGACATTTCGACACTTCGATCCAGAACGGGTCGAGCTGTGGGTCAGCGAGGGGTCCCGTGGGTCTCGTCTCGTCCTTACCCGGGATACGCCAGCGCTCGACACGGAGTATTCGTGGGGCACGGTCACCATCGTCGACCGTCTCGGTATCTCGAATGAGTACGTGACATTCGGAGGCCACCTGACGGTCGCCGAGGTGGACGACATGACGGTCGTCATCTTCGTCTCGCCGTCACCGATCCTTCGCCGTGGCGGCCACTCCCAGGGTTGGGATCAGGCGGCGATCGATGCGGCCGCGTTCCTCGGGCGGCTGATGATCGCCGTGGACTACGTCCCGGGGTTCGAGGCACGCATGGCCGCGGCCCGACCGTTGGCTCGGTATGCCGCCTTCATCTCCGACGCGATCCGCAGGTTTCGCGCCTCGACGATGCTCCGCGAGGAGCACCCCGCCGTATGGACGCTCCTGCGGGCTGCCCAGGATCAACTGGAAGCCGGAGACCCTGGCGCCTGGGAGGACGGGTCGGCGTTGGCCGCGGCGGCCCGGCCAGGCGATAGCGACTGAAGCCAGTCAGATCGAGGTGTTGGCGATGGCCAGTTCGCGGGCGGTCCAGGCCTGCAGGGTGGCCGCCTGACGTCCATCCAGCTGTTCGCATGCCCAATCCCAATGGATCGCGACGAGATCTCCGGGCTCGACCTCGCCAAGGAACCCAAGACCGTCCTGCCAGCCCCGGATGACCTCCGGTCGAGCCGCCCCGAGGCGAAGCTTGCCGCCGACCCATTCCAGCGGCACAGCGTCAACGAGCAGGTCTGCCCCGATCCGGTCGCGAACGGTTCCCCAGCGGATCCGGCAACTGTCGATCGTGGCCAGGACATCACCCGAGGTCTCGCCGCGGAGCATCCCAACCAGGGGGAAGACGTCAAGAACGTGGAACGCGTGGACGGGATGGCCACCCTCGGGGGCCTTCGTCGCCAGCCAGCGCCAGTCGGAGTTGCGCAGCCGCGGCCGGAATCGATCCTCGATCGACCGCCCGAAGGCGTTCGTTGGCACACCTTCGAGGAGGTCGCTGCCGAGCCAATAGGCTTCGACGACCCGACCATCCAGCGGATCGCCGATCCCATTGGACCGCGCGATCAGTTCGAGATAGGGATAGGCCCCTTCGAACTCACTGGCAAGTCCGCGGATCCGCCGGAGGTCACCGCCCTCGGCCGCTTCGCCAAGGAGTTCGTCGGCAGCGTCCGGTCCGCAGTAGCCGAGCCGGTTCGGCCCGTAGGCATAGCGGGCGAAACGGATAGGCCCCGGAACAGGGTGCGCAGCGACGGTCACCGCGCGAGCCCAGGACCTCGCCGCGTGGACCACACGGCAACGATCGCGAGCGCCGCCACCGCGAACGTGATGACGACTTGTGCGGCAACCACGGACGGCGCCGGCAACGAGCCGTTGACGACAGCCTGAAGGACGACCGTGATCGGGGCGCCGATGACGAGCACACTTGCGACGACCGACGCCTCCGCCCGGCGGAGGGCCGCCAGCCAGGTCCCGACGTATGCCGCCAGCAGCGCGCCGGTTCCGAGCGCCCAGGCCCATTGGGTGGCGGTCAATCCAGCAACGATGGTCAGTCGACCGGTCACGGCCAGGTACCCGACGAGGACGACGAGCCCGATCCCGAGTCGCGCCGCGCCCAGCACGGGAGATGGCACGTCGCGGACCAGTAGACGGCGGGCGACGATGACTTCGATCGCCCACATCAGGGTCGCTGCCAGGATCATCGTCTCGCCAGCACCCCAGCTCAGGCCGGTCGGGGGCGTCGCCAACGCCTGGCCGACGAGCAGGACCCCGAAGGCGGCGAGCGGGAAGGCGCCCAGCCGCTCGCCCAGGAACGGGACGGCGAGCAGGACGACCCACGCGAAGAGCGTCTTGTGGATGAACGCGGCCGACGGGGCGCTGGCGATCGCGAGTCCGCTGAAGAACAGGAGGAATGGCACACTCCCGCCGATCACCCCGATCACGGTCATGCCTGCCCACGCACGCCGATCGAGCGCCCGGATCTCGGAGCGCCGGACAAGGAGGAGCGCCAGGGCGATCAGGATGACCGCCGCGACGCCGTTCTTGAGCGTCGTGTAGACCGCGGCGTCGGGAACCTGCTTGACGGCAAAGCCGTTCACGAAGACGGACAGCCCGCTGATGAGTGCGACGACAAACGCCAGGCCGACGCCCCATTTGGTCGCGATCGGGATCCTGGGCGGGGTTGCTCCGCCCTCGCGCGTCTCAGTCATGTCGCTCCTCCTGGCTGCCCTGCCGGGCCGCCTCCAATTCGTGCCGGATGAAGGCCGCGTCGTCTGGATGCAGGCGCGAGATCACGGTGCCTGCCGAGACGAAGACCCATTCCCCGACCGCGAGGTCCGGGGCAAGCAGCGTGTTGGCCCGGCGTCGGCGCCCCTCGGTCTCGATCGTCGCTCCGGTGGTATCGGTCGCGATCACGAGGCCCGGGAACCCGAGGCACATCGCGTCAGACCTCGATCCCGGCCAGTTCCTGGAGGGTCCGCCAGCCGCCCAGGCGCTCGGCGTTCGTGGCCAGGATCTCCGGCGTCGGCGTGCCGTCCGGGGCGAAGTGGGGCGCGAACCGGCCCTCGGTTCGTGCGAAAGTGAGGAAGTCGATCGGGGTGCCATCCGGGGCACTCGCCCAGTCCGACTTGATGGCCGGGTTGCCCTGCAGCGATAGCCGCTCCGCGATCGTCGTGCCGCGCCGCGGATCGTAGGTCAACAGCGGGAACGCC
>SPCO01000016.1 GCA_004525275.1 Thermomicrobiales bacterium
CCGAACCCGCACTCACGCTCTGAGGACGGCCCCCCGGCCAGCCTGCCGGGGGGCTGAGGCTGCCGACGTCGGCCCGCGTCGCCGGATTTGGCCTGGGTCTGCGTCGCCCCGAGGCCAGCGCTCGGACCGTTCGAGGGCCGCGGCCAGCGTTGACAGCGCCCTGGCTGCCACGTACGGCGTCGAGAGCACGACATCCGCGGCGGCGCGGACCTCATCAGGCATCCCGTGGGGCCCGGTCACTGCGACCGCCAGACCGTCCAGCCCGCCGCCGGCTCGTGCCTCGCGGAGGACCGCGAACCCATCGGCATCGCTGAGGTCGTCACCGAAGGCGACGACCGCTGCAGGCACCACCTCGCGCAGGAGCCGCTGAAACGTCTCGCGCTTGCCGTCGGCCGTTCGCGGACGAAGGTCCACGACCAACCGACCCCGATAGTGGGCGAGGTCGTGCGCCGGAATGTCGCGGTCGATGGTTTCGATCGCCGTTTCGACGGCAGCCCGGGCGGCCACCCGATCGTCGGCCTGGCGGACGTGGAACGCCACTGACGGTCCCTTGCGCTCCACGAAAAGCCACGACGGTCGGCCGAGAAGCTCCGGTACGCGCGAGGCGAGGACCTCCGCCGGTTCGACCGACGCTTCGTGCCCTCCCAGGAACGTGGTCCTGACGCGGGACGGGTCCCCGCGCCGCGGGAAGGTCCCGGTTTGCAGGCCGTGGTCGCCGATATAGGTGATGCCTCCGACCCGAACCCGTGAGGCGACGTCGGTGACGGTCCGACCGGTGAGGATGACGACCCGAACGGAGGCTCGAGGCGCGCCGCCGACCCGAGCGAGCCGACGGAGCGCCCGGCGTGCGAGGGGCACGATGACCGCCGCGCCCGGATCTCGCGAGCCCTCGGCGAGGGTCCCGTCAAAGTCGGCCACGATCAGGAGGGGCCCCTCGATCCCGGCCAGCCCGCCGAACCCGCCGATCGCGGCGATGGCATCGTGGTCGGCCGTGGTCAAGGCGTGACGTCCACCCCCGGGAGGATCGAACGCAGGCCGTCAGCCATGACGTCCGGCCCGATCCCGCCGAGCGCGCCGTCGCGGACGATCCCCTCGGTGTCGTTCCAGAAATGGACGGGCAGCGCGACGGCCCCCCACTCGCGCGATGCTTCACCGTCACCGTCCAGGCCCATCGGAAAGACCGCACCGAGCGATTCGGCGAATGCGGCGACCGCCGGCTCGTCCTCCTGGACGTCGATCGCAAGGACGACCAGGCCCGTCTCCTCATATCGTGCGGCAAAGCTGTTCATCAGCGGAAACTCGTCCTGACAGGGTGGACACCACGTCGCCATGAAGTTGACCCAGACGGGTTTGCCCCGCAACGAAGCCAGATCGATCGTGCCCCCACCGACCTGCGGGACCACGAGCGGGGGGGCGGGCCGACCGACATGGAACGGCCCGTCCGTGGCCGATGGTGATGGGCTCGGTGACGGAGTCGGAGGGAGCGACGACACGGCAGCCGGGCTCGCCGTCGCGATGCCGGCAGTCGGGCTCGGGACGGCCGCGGGCAGCGACTCGGGGGTCAGCGCGAAGATCCCGCCGAGCGCCAGCCCCGCGACGGCGACCCCGACGACCAGGCCGGCGACGATCGAAAGGCGGGCCAACATCTCGGGCGGAGGGTACCAGTACCAGCGGTGGAGGACGTCGCGGACGACTCGCTGCTAGGATGCCGGGCCATGAACCCCACGAACTGGCTGCGGACGCGGTTCATCCCGGCGGTCATTACCGCCCTCGGCGTGACGTTCCTCGTGGCGGGCATGCTGTCGTTCACGAATCCAGTCACGGCCGACCCGCTGGCGACCTCGTCACCGACGGATGTGGCCGTCGTCGACCCGACCCCGAGCCCGCTCATCACCTTGCCGCCGATCTCATCCGGCGCACCTACGCCCACATCCAGCGCCTTTCCAGCGGATCGCGTGGCGTCGCGGGTGCGCATCGCGGCGCTCAAGATCGATCTGCCGGTCATCGCGCCGAGGGGGGGTTATCCACCTTGCGACGTCGCAATCTACTTTGGCGATGAGCGACTCGGCCAGCCGGGCCAGGGTCGCGTCACCTACCTGTACGGCCACGCGAGGACCGGGATGTTCCTGCCCCTCCTCGATGCCTCGAAGGACGCCAGTGGCAAGAAGATGATCGGGATGGTCGTCGAGGTCTGGACCAACGACGATCAGCGATTCCTGTACGTCATCACCAATGTCCGCCGCCATGTCCCCTACGACGAGGTCTTCAACAAGCCCTTCGCGGGGGACAGTGAGCAGCTCTGGCTGCAGACATCTGAAGGGGTCGGTACGCAACCAAAGCTCCAGGTCGTGGCCGAGCCACTATCGAACGAACCGGCGGACCACAAGGAAGCCAACCCTGTCGCGAAACCGCGGAACTGCGCCTAGCTCGACCCCGCTCAGGTAGGAGGCTGTCCGACGATCGACTGCGCCGCCTCGCTGGCGGCCTCGAGCAGACCGGTCGGGAACAGGCCCAGCAGGATCGTCAAGGCCGCCGCTGCGGCCAGTCCACCCCACAGCAGACCACCGTGCCGGAGGGCGGGCATCTCGGACGGGGCGTCACGCATGAACATGTAGACGACGACGCGCAGGTAATAGAACGCGGCCACGGCGGCATTGACGACCATGATCACAGCCAAGATCGTCAGTGGTCCGCCAGCCTCCACGGCGGCCAGGATGATGCCCGCCTTGGCAAGGAAGCCGGCCGTCGGCGGGATCCCGATGAGCGACAGCAGGAATAGCGTCATGAGGATGGCCATGATCGGCTCGCGCCGACCGAGACCCGCGAAGGTCCCGAGGCTGGATGTGACGCCGGTGCGCTTCTGGAGTGCCGCGATGACCGCGAACGCTCCGAGGTTCATGAAGGCGTAGGCCACGCCGTAGAACAACAGGGCACCGATCCCATCGACGCCCGGATCCTGGGCCCAGGCGGCCAGGCCGACCAGCATGTAGCCCGTGTGGGCGATCGAGCTGTACGCCAGCATGCGTTTGACGTTGTCCTGGGTCAGCGCCACCAGGTTGCCGAGGGTCATCGTGATCGTCGCCAGGACGATGACGACCGGCAACCACCAGTCGGCCAGCGGGCCCAGTGCTTCGACGAAGAGGCGCAGGATCAGGGCGAATGCGCCGATCTTCGGCAAGACCGAGAGATAGCCCGTGACCGGAGTCGGTGAACCCTGGTAGGCGTCGGGCGTCCAATAGTGGAAGGGGACGGCCGCGATCTTGAAGGCCACGCCCGTCGTGAGGAAGGCGAGGCCGATCGCGAGGCCCGGTGACAAGGCGACTGCGCCCGTCGCCATCGTCGTTAGATGTTCGGCGATCACGTTGAATCGCAGGGATCCGGTCAGGCCCCAGACGTAGGCCAGCCCGAACAGGAAGATCGCCGAGCTGAACGAACCGAGCAGGAAGTACTTGATGGCGCCTTCGGTCGAGTACGAGTCTGACTTGTGGAAGCCGGCGAGCAGGTAGCCAGGCAGGACCATCAATTCGAGTCCGATGAACAGCACCAATAGGTCGGCCGCGGCGGAGATCAGCATCGCGCCGGTCATCGCAAAGACCAGGATCGCGGCAAACTCGGCGATCGGCAGCCCGCGCGGGAGGAAGTAGTCCGGCCCGAACAGGATCGTCATCGCGATGACGGCGACGAAGAGGAGATCGAGGAACGTGGTCAGGGCATCGACCTGGTAGCTGCCCCCGAAGGCGGTGCTCGGTGTGTCGCCGGCGGCAACGCTGGCTCCGACGACGACCGTCAAGAGCCCGGTGATCGCCAGCCCGACCAAGGCGGTCAGAACGGCGACCGGGGTCTTGCCCGGTCTGATGAGGTCCACGATGAGGATCGCCGCGGCGGTCAGGACCCCGACGACGAACGGACTGGCGGTCACGATGTCCTGCCAGCTCAATGCGCGGCCCCGCCTTCGGGTTCAAAGGTCGGGCGCGGTCGAAGGATCGCCCATCCGACGCGGGCCAGGACCAGGATCAGCACGATCGCGAGAAGGCCGATCACTGCCGCCTGCGGGATCTCGATCGGGGACGCTGGATCGACCACCGCGAGGGTCTCGACAACGGTCCCCTGGAACAGATCCAGCAACAACCCGGGCTGGATGCCGAAGATGACGACCAGCGTCCCGAGCGGGACGAGGGTCAGGATCTCGACCGGCGTCATGTCGGTCAGGTGATCGCCGAGACCCGCCAGGAAATCGGACAGCTCCCCGAACGCGACCCGACCGTACATGTACAGGAGGTAGCTGGCCGCCAGGACCATCACGAATGTCGCCACGGCCGCGGCATACGGATCGACTTCGAACGTCCCGACCAGGACGAGGAATTCACCGACGAACCCGGACAGCCCGGGCAGTCCCGCCGAAGCGAAGACGAAAAACCCGAAGACCGCGACGTAGACCGGCATCTTGGCGGACAATCCGCCCATCTTGGCGATCGTACGATCATGCGTCCGCTCGTAGATCACGCCGACGAGCAGGAACAGGGCACCGGTGATCAGGCCGTGGTTGATCATCTGCAGGATCGCGCCCTGGAGCCCTTGCTCGGTGAACACGAAGATCCCGAGCGTGACGAAGCCCATGTGGCTTACCGATGAGTAGGCCACGAGCCGCTTCAAGTCGGGCTGGACGAGGGCCACGATCGCGCCGTAGATGATCGCGATGAGCGACAACACGATGATCACGGGCGCGAACGTCTCCGCAGCGGACGGGTAGAGCGGCAGGGCGAACCGGATGAACCCGTAAGCGCCGAGTTTGAGCAGGACCGCAGCGAGGATGACCGAACCGGCGGTCGGCGCCTCCGTGTGAGCGTCCGGCAGCCAGGTATGGAACGGGAACATCGGGACCTTGATGGCGAAGGCCAGGAAGAAAGCCAGGAACGCCAGTATCTGGAGCCCATCGGCGAACCCGCCCGTGCCGGCATAGGCCTTGAGGGTCTCGAAGTCGAACGCGCCGACCCAGGCTCCGTCGTGACCCGACTGATATGCGAAGGCGGTGGCCAGGATGGCCACTAGCATGAGCAGCGATCCGACCAGCGTGTACAGGACGAACTTCATCGTCGCGTAGATCCGGTTGGCCCCGCCCCAGATCCCGATGATCAGGTACATCGGGACGAGCACGATCTCCCAGAAGATGTAGAACAGGAACGTGTCCAGGGCGAGGAACACACCGATCATCCCGACCTCGAGGATGAGGAACGAGATCATGTACTCCTTGATCCGGGTCTGGATCGGCTTGAAGCTGGCCAGGATGGCGATCCAGCTGAGCAACGTCGTCAGGACGACCAGGCTCACCGACAGGCCGTCCGCGCCGAGCTTGTACTGGATGCCGAAGGCGGGGATCCAGTCGGCCGTCTCGACGAACTGGAAGCCGGGTCGGCCGGGCAGGTAGCCGACGAGAAGGAACAGCGAGATGACGAAGGTCAGGAGGGCGAAGGCCAGCGCCGTGGCCCTCGCCGCGGACGGCGGCGCGACGGCGATGATCAGTGCACCGATGAGCGGCAGGAACGTGACGATCGTCAGGATCGGGATGCTGTTGACGTCCATCAGCGGGCCAGCAGCAGATACGAACCGGCCATGACGATCAGTCCGATGGCGATCCCGAGCGCGTAGTTCTGGACCCGGCCGGTCTGGACCTGGCGCAACCCTCGCCCGGCATCCACGGTCGATGCCCCGACGGCGTTGACGGTCCCATCGACGACCTCCCGGTCGAACCACCAGAACGCCGCAGCGATCCGGCCGCCGATGACGATGAACAGGACGTGATTCAGGTCGTCGAACCACCACTTGTTCAGCGATGCTCGATAGAGGAACGGTACCCTCGCGCTGAGCTCACGGACGCGTTCCGGTCGCGAAGGCATGCGGATCGGCCCGATCCCGACGCCGAAGAGGCGCCAGCCGATGACCATCCCGACCGCGGCGATCGTGACGCTGGCCAGGATCAGGACGCCGTCCAACCCGAACAACTCGTAGCTCGGCTCGGCTTCCGTGTGGAGCACATGGAGGCCCTCGGCGAATACCGGCTCCAGCCACTCCGCGATCCGGCTGGCTCCGAGTGGCAGCCCCAGGTACGCGCCCAGGAACAGGGTCGGGATGGCCAGGACGATGAGCGGGATGGTCATGACCGGTGAGGATTCATGGATCTTGTCCCAGATCGCCTTCGGACCCCGGAAGGTCCCCCAGAAGGTCAGGCCCATGAGCCGGAACATGTAGAACGCGGTCATCCCCGCGACCACGAAACCGACGGCCCAGACCCACAGAAACCCGAACTTGTACGCCTCGCCCAGGATCTCGTCCTTCGAGAAGAAGGCGGCCAGCGGCGGGATCCCGGAGATCGCCAGCGAGCCGATGAGCATCGTCCAGTAGGTGATCTTGATCTTCGAGGACAGGCCGCCCATGTTGCGCATGTCCTGCTCCTCGTGGACGGCATGAATGACCGACCCCGAGCCAAGGAAGAGCAGGCCCTTGAAGAAGCCGTGGGTCATCAGGTGGAAGATCGCCGCGGTCCAGGCCCCGACCCCGAACGCGGCGAACATGTAGCCCAGCTGGCTCAGCGTCGAGTAGGCGAGCACGCGCTTGATATCGGTTTGGGTCATCGCGATCGATGCGGCCAGGATCGCGGTGAAGATGCCGACCGCGGCGACAACCACCAGCGCCGATGGGGCGTGGGCAAAGATCGGGTTGGAGCGGGCGATCAGGTAGATCCCCGCGTTGACCATGGTCGCCGCATGGATCAGGGCCGAAACCGGCGTCGGGCCCTCCATCGCGTCGGGCAGCCAGACATGCAGCGGGAACTGGGCGCTCTTGCCCATCGCCCCGGCGAAGATGAGCAACGAGATGACCATGATCGTGGTCCCGTCGAGTTCACCGATCCGCTCGATGACTTCGCGGATGTCCAGCGTGCCCAGGCTGACGAAGATGAGCATGATGCCAAGCGCGAAGCCGATATCGCCGACGCGGTTGACGATGAAGGCTTTCTTGGCAGCCAGGGCCGCCGAGCGCTTTCGGTACCAGAAGCCGATGAGCAGATAGCTGCACAGGCCGACCAGTTCCCAGGCGACGAACACGACCAGGAAGTTGCTGGCCAGGACAAGCAGCAGCATCGAGAACATGAACAGGTTGAGGTAGGCGAAGAACCGCCAGTAACCCGCGTCGTGGCTCATGTAGCCGATCGAATAGACGTGGACCAGGAGGCCGATGGTCGTGACCACGATGAGCAGGCAGGCTGTCAGCGAATCGACCACGAAACCGACATCGACGTGGAACGCGCCGGCCGGGATCCACGTGAACCAGGTCACGGCATAGCCGTGCGACTCCTCGGAGCCGGGCAGGAGCGGGGCGGTCCCGGACAACACGTCGACGACGAGCGCCATGGCGATGACCCACACCGCGAAGATGGTCAGAACCGGGATCCAGTGGGCTTGCTTGTCCAGACGCCGCCCGATCAGAGCCGTCACCGCGAAACCCAAGATGGGCAGGACGACCAGCGCCGGGATCAGACTTTCAAGGCTCACTGGCTCATCGCGTCGTATTCGTCGACCAGCGGGGTTCGCTTGTTCCGGTAAATGGCGATCACGATGGCCAGCCCCACGGTCGCCTCGGCGGCCGCGACGGCGATGACCATGAGCGCCACGACCGAACCCTGGGCGGCCATCGCGGCGTCTGTGCCGAATGCTCCGAAGGCCACGATCGAGAGGTTGACGGCGTTGAGCATCAACTCGATGGACATGAGCATGCTGATCGCGTTGCGTCGGGCGAGGAAGCCAAATGAGCCAATGGCAAACAACAGGCCGGCCAGGATCAGATAGGCATCAAGCGACCCGCTCATGACGGCCCACCCGGTTCGCGCTTGGCCAGGTAGACGCCACCGATGACCGCCGCCAGGAGGAGCACGCTGATGACCTCGAACGGCAGGACGTAGCTTTCGAACAGAACCTTGGAAAGGGCATCGGCCGTGATACGGAATCGCTGGGCAGCTTCGCCCCAATCGGTCGCCACGACGGCCAGAGCGATGATGATCGCGATGACGATGGAGGCGATCGCGGCCGGCACGGCCTGGGTCTGGAAGACCAGTCGGCTCGGTGCGTCCTTGGTCTGGGTCAGCATGATCGCGAACAGGATCAAGACGCTGATGGCCCCGATGTACACGATGACCTGAGCGGCCGCGAGGAGGGTCGCCCCGAGGATCACGTAGATGCCCGCAAGGGCGCCGAAACAGACGATCATGGCCAGCCCGCAGCGGATGATGTCGCGCATGGTCACGACCATCAGCCCGGAGCCGATCATTACTGCGGCGAAGATCCAGAACAGGGCATCAGCCCAGTTCTGACCAAGGAAGACCAGCATCGCCGCCGCCACCGCGGTCACGACCCCGATGACCGCGAGGCCGAGGATGATCGGGACCAGTCGATGCATCACCATCTCGGCCTACTCGTGATGGCTCGGTGCGATGGCCGCCCCGCCGCCATGTCCATGCCCGTCGCCGTGATCATGATCGTGTCCGTTTCCGTTGGTGGCGATGCCGGTGACTGACGGTGGCAGCATCGGCAACATGCGTGAGCTGTCGCTGAACCGACCCTCGGCGGCGGCACGAGTCGCCCAGTCGCGCTCGCGCCGGATGTAGGTGACCTCCGTCTCACGCTCCACGGCCGCGATCGCCATGAGATCGATCATCGGTTCCGAGCGGCTCGTATGCGCGAGCTCGAAGTCCGCACCATCGCGCAGCGCGTCGTACGGGCAGGCATCCACGCAGATGCCGCACAAGATGCAGCGACTCTCATCGACCTCGTACTTCTCCAGGACGCGCGGCTTGGGCATCAGCGCTCCGGTCGGGCAGGTCTCAGCACAGCGACCGCATGACACGCAGGGAGTGTCGTTGAGGCTCATATCCAGCGGGGTCGTGACCAGGGTGTCGAAGCCGATCCGCATGAAGTCGTAGCAGGCCGCGCCGACGACCTCCGAACAGACCTGGGCACAGCGTCCGCAGTCGATACAGCGCGACGGTTCGCGCAGGATGAAGGCATGCGAATCGTCTCGGACGTAGTCGTGGTTGACGCCCGTGAAGCGGTTCTCGGTCACGCTCCGGTAGCCAGCCCCGGCGTGATGCTGTGGCTCGAGCGTGGGCAGCGTCGTGCCGTACTCGACTCCCAGCCGTCGCAGGTCGCAGAACCCGATCGCCTCGCACGTGCACTGCAGGCAGCGCGTGGACTCCGCGACGGCGTCCTCACGGGTGTACGGCAGTTCGTACTCGATGTACGAATCGTTGCGGTGCTCGGCCTCCAGCGCGGTCATCCGGTAACGCGGGGTCTTGGACTCACTCGTGAACGGTACGATCGAGAGGAATTCAGGCTGCGGTTCGGCGAGCGTCTGGCGCGTCCGGATGGCGGTCAGGTCCATGCCCTTGAGGAAGGCGTCCACGGCGTAGGCGGCACGTCGACCCTCGGCGACGGCCTGGACCACGGTCGCCGCCCCGATCCGAACGTCGCCGGTGCCAAAGACCCCGGGTCGACCCGTCTCGAAGGTGACCGCGTCGGCCTTGAGCCGCCACTGCTTGGTCTTCTCGGGTCCCTCGTTGCCCGGCTGATCCAGCCAATCGAGCTCGGGTCCCTGGCCGATCGCGAGCAGGACGCGGTCGCAGGGGATCGTGAATTCGGTGCCCGGTGCCGGCTCTGGGCGACGCCGGCCAGACGCGTCGGGCTCACCGAGGGCCATACGGATGAACTCGACGCCCGTGACCGCGCCATTCTCGTCCGTGATCACCCGAACCGGGCCGGCCTGGAAGATGGCCGTCACGCCCTCCTCGATCGCCTCGTGGACCTCGTTCGAGGCGGGCATATCCTTCATGTCACGACGGTAGACGAGGGTCACCTCGGCGGCGCCCTGGCGGATCGAGGTCCGCGAGCAATCCATCGAGGTGAACCCGCCGCCGATAACGACGACGCGCTTGCCGACGTGATCCGGATACGGCAGCCCGAGGGTGGCGGTGCGCAGGTACTCGAGGCCGTCGAGGACCTCCACAGCGTCCTCGCCTGGGATACCCAGCTTGTTCGTGTCGTAGCAGCCGATCGCCAGGACGATCGCGTCGAAGCCCTGGAAGGTCAGATCGTCCAGCGTGAAGTCCCGGCCGAGGCCGGCGTTGCAGACCAGTTTGCCCCCCAACCGGGTGACCGATTCGTACTCCGCCTCCAGGACTTCGACCTTGGGCAGGCGGTACTGCGGGATCCCGTAGCGGAGCATCCCGCCAGGTGCAGGGTCGCGCTCGAAGACCGTCACATCGTGACCGGAGAGCAGCAGATAGAACGCGGCCGCCATTCCGGCCGGACCGGACCCGATGACCGCGGCCTTCCGTCCGGAGGGAGCCTGGCGCCCGTATGGCAGCGGCGGGTCCTGTCCCTCGTCGAGCATCGCCTTGAGCACCTGGTCACCGGCATAGCGGTGGCTGTCCCGGATGGCGATCGCCTCATCGACCTCGTCACGCCGGCAGTGCTCTTCACACGGCGCAGGGCAGACGCGTCCCAGGATGCTGGGGAATGGGATCGTCCGCTTGAAGATCCGGGTGCTCTCGCGCCAGTCAGCCTCGGCGTTGGCCTTGAGAAAGCCCGGGATGTCGATGTGGCTCGGACATTTGTTCTGGCACGGTGGCAGGCAATAGGCGTTGTGGTCGGAGAAGATCAATTCGAGATTGGTCCGCCGGAGCCGGCGCAGCTCGTCGGTCTGGGTCTGGACCTTCATCTCCGGCTCGCACGCGCGCGAGCACGAGATCGGGGGATGTTCCTCGCCTTCGACCTCCACGACACACATCCGGCAAGCACCGAAACCCGGCAGCTTGGGCTCGTAGCAGAGGGTCGGGATCTCGATGCCGTTGTCGCGACAGACCTCGAGGATGGTCTGACCCTCGAAACCTTCGAGGATGCGACCGTCGACTTCGATCCGGATCCGCGGCGAAGAGTGCGGCCGCTGCGGCGATTGCGTGTCCAGCAGGCGCTCGGCCAGCGACGCCGGCTCGACCGGCGCACGGTCGTCCGGAGCGCTTTCGGGGCGCGTGATCAGGTCAGCCATGGTCGCCTCATGAGATCGCACCGCTGGCCACCGCGATCGGGTGACAGACGCCGGCCGGGCAGGCACTCCGAAGGATGTGGTCGTCCAGCTCGGAACGGAAGTATCGCATCCCGGTGCTGAGCGGAAGTGTCGTCAGGCGTTCGTGATCACACAGGGCGGAGGCCACGATGTCCTCGGACAGGTCGATCAGCAACTGCGGATCGGTCGGGCGCGGCCGGCCATCGACGACCCGGTCGGCGATCTCGGTCAGGCGTCGCGTGCCGATCCGACACGGGATCGTCTTGCCGCAGGCCTCACCAGCGCAGAAGCGGGTCAGCAGTCGAGCGAGGTCGACGATGCACGTCCGATCGTCGGCGACGATCACGGATCCCGACCCGATATGGGCGCCGACCGCCCGCAGCGGCTCGAAGGCATACGGCGTCTCAAGCAGTTCGGCCGGCAGGATCCCCCCAGACGGCCCGCCGACGAGGATCGCCTTGAGCGATCGACCCATTGGCAACGTCGCACCGAGCCCGACGATCTCTCGGAGTGGTGTTCCGAGCGGGACCTCGGCGATGCCATCGCCGGCCGCCGTTCGGAGCTGGATGAGGATCGTTCCCGGCGCGTCGGCCAAACCGATCGTCGCGAATGCCTCGGCGCCGTTCCGGATGATCCAGGGCACGGCTGCGATGGTCTGGACGTTCTGGACGACGGTCGGCATCCCGAACAGGCCGCGTTCGGCCGGATGCGGTGGACGTTGCTCCGGCTGGCCACGTTTGCCCTCGAGGGCCTTGAGCAGGACCGTCTCCTCGCCCAGCATGTAGGCACCCTGGACCGGTCGGACGGTGACGCGGATGTCATGACCGGACCCGAACACGTCGAGACCGACAAGACCGGCGTCCTCGGCCGAACCGATCGCAGCCGTGAGCGACCTGATGGCCTCTGTCGCCTCGGTCCTGACGGCGATAAAGACTTCGCTGGCTCCGATGGCGAAGGCGGCGATCGCCGCGCCCTCGACCACCGTAAACGGGTCGTGTTCCAGCAGGTATCGATCCGTGGCGCTGGCAGGGTCGGCGCCGTAGCCGTTGATGACGACGTAGCGGCGCGGCGCATCGGTCGTCGCCGCGGTCCGCCACTTGTCAGCTGCCGGGTACCCGGCACCACCCCGACCGCGAAGGCCGGACTGGCCGATGATCGCGATCGACCCGGTCGCACCAAAGTTGCGGATGACCCGACGCAGACTGTCGAATGCGCCGGCCTGCGTCGCCGCGTCGAGGTCGGTCGGCTGCTCCGCGCCCGCTCGCTCGAGCAGGATCGCGGGCCAGGCGGCGGGCGTCGTCAGCAGGTCGACCATCGTTCCTACGCTCGTGCCGTCGAGCCGAGGGCCGCGTCGAGCGCGGTCAGATAGCTGCCTTCGGACGGCCGATGGGCGTCCATCGCAGCCGCCTGTTCGGTGGCCGTCGGAGGTTCGAATCGAAGGTGCTGAAAGTAGGTCGCGGTGCCGTAGATCATCGCGTACCAGGCACCCGTCTTCTGGCTGATCCGTTTGAGGGTCGCCACCGGAAGGTAGCCGTAGGCGGCCTGTGTCGCCTCGAGGATCTGGAGCATCGCCCCGGGGTCATGGTCGTAGTCCTCGAGGATCGCATCCAGGGCCGACATGTCGACGGTTGCGAACGGCAGGTAGGCGGGATCGGGGACCGGCCTGCCGGACCGACGGAGGGCCGACTCCTCGCGTCGCTCCCCGTAAGTTTCAGGGGCACCCCAGTGGACGTGGAACCGCCCGCGGGTATCCATCCCGCCCATGTCGATGCACTCGATCGGGCACGCCTGGGCGCACTGGAAGCAGGTCTCGCACTTGAGCGTGCCCCATTCGTCGTACAACAGTTGCAGACGACCGCGGAACTTGGGCGGCGGGTCGCGGCGGTCCTCCGGGTACTTCACCGTGACCTTGGGCTCGAAGAACCGACGCAGGGTCAGGGCCATGCCCTTGGCGATCCCGAGACCGGGCACGAGGCTCATCAGGACTTGACCGAGTCGACGATGACGATGGCCGCGGCGGTGACGAAAAGGTTGAGCAGGGAGACCGGCAGCAGCCACTTCCAGGCGAAATCCATCAGCTGGTCGATGCGCACGCGGGGCAGCGTCCCACGCATCCAGACGAACAGGAAGACGAATGCGTAGGTCTTGCCCAGGAACCAGAGCAGTCCGGCGACCCAATCGAGACCGACGTAGGCGACGGCGCCGATGACGGCCA
>SPCO01000224.1 GCA_004525275.1 Thermomicrobiales bacterium
GCGGGGTTGAGATCCCAGACGTCACGCCGGCCGGCGACCGATGCTGCGATCAGGTCGGCGACGATCGCCAGGAACCAGACCCACGGACGGAGGGACGGTGCAACCACGGCCCCGGCCAGCACGAACACCAGCCCGATCGTCGACAGCGCGGCCCAGGTGGCGATACCAGATCGGCCGGCATCGGCGTACTCGCGACCGACCCGGATCTGCAGACCGAGTCCGAGCACGCGGACCGCGACGTACGGGACCGCAAAGAGGAGCGCCTCGTCGGAGAAGGCGTGCGGGACCGACGCGGCCATGACCAGCGCGACCCCCGTCGCCGCGAGGGTGACGGCCCTGACGATCGGATGAGTCGTATCGGCCGGGTTGAGCGTCCAGGTGAACTGCGTCCAGGCCCACCAGATCAACCAACCGAGCAGGATCGACCTGAGCAGTCCTTCGGGCGTGAGGTCATGGGCGGTCGCGACCGTGAGTTGCGTCACGGCAAAGACGAAGACGAGGTCGAAGAACAGCTCGACGAAGGTCACCGCCTGCGGGTCCGCTGCGCGCAGGCGGTATCTGGTCAGCGTTGTCACCGGATCGATCAGTCCATCGTTCCGATCAACTGCAGCCGGAGGTGCTCCCGCAGTTGAGGCACTTGTAGCAGCTGCCGTTGCGGATCATGATCGACCCGCAGTCGGCGCAGCTGGGGGCATCTGCTTGTGTCTGGAAGCTGACCTTGGTGTTGCCAAGGTTCAGCGTGACCGTCCCCGCGCCACCACCGCCAGTCGAGGCCTTGGCGCTCCCATTGCCGTTGGCGGCGTGGCCGTTCGAATGCCCATTCGTCGCAACGACCGCCAGATCCTGACCCTTCTCAGTTTCCGCGGAGACCGCAGTCGCCTTGGGTGTCTCGGTGTCGGCAGCCGTAGGTGGATCGACCGACAGTCCCCCGTTAGCGTCAGCGTAGGGGGCTGGCGGCGTATCCGCCGAAAGGCCACCGAGGTTGGAACCCAGGACGACCGCGGCGGAGCCCGGGGAGGAAACCGGGACTTCCGCCACGACCGCGGAGCGATCGATGAGACCGAGATTGGCCTTGTCGTCCGGCGACAGGAACCGAGAGCCGAGCCAACGGAAGATGTAATCCACGATCGACTTGGCGATCGGGATCTCCGGGTTGCCGGTGAAGCCGCTCGGCTCGAACCGGACGTGGGCGAACTTGTTGACCAGGTCCTTGAGCGGTACGCCGTACTGGAGCGCCACGGAGATGGTCGTCGCAAGGGTGTCCATCAGGCCCGAGACGGTCGAGCCCTCCTTGGCCATCTTGAGGAAGATCTCGCCGGGCTGGCCGTCCGGGTAGAGGCCCACCGTGATGTAGCCCTCGTGTCCCGCGATATCGAATTTGTGAGTGACCGCAGCCCGCTCGGCGGGGAGCCGGCGGCGATGGGGGAGTGCGGCTTCCACCTGGGCTTTGGCCAGGAGCTTGCGGAGCTGTTCGACCTCCGCCGAATCGACCGGGTCGGCGGCATCGCCGTCCTTCTTCTTGCCGGTCATGAGCGGCTGGCTGCGCTTGCTGTTGTCGCGGTAGACCGCGATGGCCTTGAGGCCCAGCTTCCAGCCCTCGAGGTAGACCTTCTCGATCTCCTCGGCGGTGGCGGCCTCCGGCATGTTGACGGTCTTGCTGATTGCGCCACTGATGAACGGCTGGATCGCGCCCATCATCCGAACGTGGCCCATGTAGTGGATGGACCGCTCACCATTGGCCGGCTTGAATGCGCAATCGAAGACCGGCAGATGCTGTGGCTTGAGGTGCGGGGCTCCTTCGATCGTCTCGTGCTCGCTCAAATAGGCGAGGATCTCATCGACCTCCTCCGCGCCATAGCCGAGCTTGCGCAGGGCGGCCGGGACGGTCTGGTTGACGATCTTGAGAAAGCCCTCGCCGACGAGCTTCTTGTACTTGATCAGCGCGATGTCCGGCTCCACGCCGGTCGTATCGCAATCCATCATGAAGGCGATCGTGCCGGTCGGGGCGAGGACCGTGACCTGGGCATTGCGGTAACCGTGGTCCTTGCCCAGCTCCAGCGCTTCATCAAAGACCGCGGTGGCGTGTTTGAGCAGGTCCTTGGGCACGCCCGAGGTCGGGATCCGGTAGGCGGCGTCGCGGTGTTTGGCGATGACCCGCAGGAACGGCTCGCGGTTCTCCTCATAGGACTGGAACGGACCGCCATGATCGCGGGCGACGATGCTCGACTGCTTGTACGCCTCGCCGTGCATGATCGCGGTCAGCGCAGCCGCGTAATTGCGGCCCTCGTCCGAGTCATACGCGAGACCGCGAGACATGAGCAGCGCGCCGAGGTTGGCGTAGCCAAGTCCGAGCGGCCGGAATCTGTGGGAGTTCTCCTCGATCCGGGGCGTCGGGTAGGAGGCGTTGTCGACGAGGATCTCCTGCGCTGTGATCGTGACCTTGGCCGCGAACCGATACGCCTCGACATCGAA
>SPCO01000099.1 GCA_004525275.1 Thermomicrobiales bacterium
CCCGGGTCGTTCGATTCCGCCGGGACCCGCCCGGACCGCACAAGACGGTGCCATAGTCCGCCGGAGTTCACCTCACGGAATTTGCCAGCGCACTGTTCGCGGCGCAACATGGTCGGACTCGGACAGCACATCACCCGCAGGCTGGTTTGTCGTCGGGACGTGTGTCTGGCAACCCCGGCAAACTGGAGGAGGAGACACCATCGTGAAATCGCAGCGCTCCCACGCCCCAGGGTCACTCAGGGTAGTGGCCGCACTTGGGGCCATCATCCTGCTCGCCGCCGTCCCGACCGGGGCGGCCGCGCACCACAACGGTTTTCGGACCACCAGTCCCGCATTCGTCTCGCTCGAGAAAGGGATCAGGGGCTCGGTCATACCCTTGGTCAACTCCGGCGAGAAGATCCGCGGCGAGGTCTTCGAGGGGCTGCCCGACGGGATCGGCGTCGCGCCGGCCCACCCCGATCGGGTGACTCCGTCCAGCCACCCGCGGTACGTCGACCTGTACGTCGCTCACGAGCAGTCGCACGTCCCGTTCGGCCTGACGGCGACCAGCGTCTTCGCCGACTTCCAGGATTCGTCCGTGTCGCGCGTGCGCGTCGACACCAATTCGAAGAGGATCAAGAACCTGACCGTGGCCCTCTCGCCGGACCTTGGTTTCATCCGGTTCTGCTCCGCGACCATGGTCGGTCCCAACGAAGGCTTCGCGAACTACAAGTTCCTCGTCAATGAGGAATCCAACGACGTCATCCCGGTTCCAGGCGGGGCGCCGTACGGCTCGGATCCCGGGACCGGTGCCGGGCTGCGTCAGGCCGGCTACAGCGCGGTCCTGAACACCCAAACCGGACACGTCGGGGTCCTCGAGGGCGCCGGCAGGATGAACCACGAAAACCTCGTCGTCGTGCCCGGCTGGCGAAGCGGCGTCTTCGGTCTCACCGGCGACGATACGTTCACATCACCGTCCACCGTGGATCGCCCGAACCTGAGCCAGATGTACATGTACAGCGCCGGGAGTAACAGACGTTTCCTCGGCGGCGACGGCCACCTCTGGGCCTTCCGAGTGACCCGCACGAACGCGGGCGCGGTGGATCCGGCCGACCCACAGAACGACGCCAACGACTTCTTCGAGATCAACGTCGGCGACAACTGGAAGGGCGAGTTCATCCGCGTCCCCGACGCGGTCGCCGAAGGGACAACAGGCGACAAGCCGCAGGACGCCCTCGAAGACTGGTCGAACGCGAACAACGTCTTCCAGTTCATCCGGATCGAGGACATCGCCTATGACCCGGACCACCCGCGAAAGGTCTACTTCACCGACACCGGCAACTCGCGTCTGCTCGAAGATCCAGGCACCGGGCGGCTCTATCGAGCCCCATCCGGCACAGCGGGGACGTCGAGCTCGAGCAGCCGTGTCTTCAAGATGGTCATGAGCAAGAACGACCCGACCCGGGTCAAGGTGTTCAAGGTCCTGACCGAGGCAAGTGACCTCGGGATGCGCAGCCCCGACAACATCGCCGTCGGGCGTAAGAGCATCATGGTCCAGGAGGACACCTCAAGCTACTCCAAGATCTGGCGCTACGACCTGCGTGCCAAGACGTGGACGCACGTGGCCACCGCCACCCAGGAGCCGGCCGAGACGAGCGGCATCGTCGACGTCTCCCGTTGGTTCGGGTCGGGCTGGTGGGCGCTTGACGTCCAATCGCATACCGACCAGAAGGTGGGCATGAGCTACCTCACCTGGACCGGCCCGACGCCGCCAGGCGGAGATCAGTACCGACTCCACCGTGAGAACGGTCAGCTTCTGCTGATGCATCTCCCCGGCAGCTGATCCGGTCCACGACCGATCGACAGGAAGGCCGTCCTTCGCGGGGCGGTCTTCCTGATTCGAGGGCGGGCCCCTTCAGCCGCTGGATCGTCGACCGGCGAGCAACCCGAGGTCGAACTTGCGCTCCTGGCCGTGGATCAACCGATCGATATTGTCCGCGTGGGCCAGCCAGATCAGGGCAGCGCCAACGGCCGAGTAGATGACATAGGGAAGTGGCGTCTCTGGCACGACCAACAGGACCAGGAGCATGGCCGGGAACATCGCGGCCGAGCCAAGGAGCGAGCCAAGCGACACGTAGCGGGTCAGCAGGATCACCACGACGAAGACGGGGGCGGCGAGCAGCACGACGACCGGCTGGATGACGAGCATGGTGCCGACTCCAGTGGCGACACCGCGGCCGCTCCGGAACCCGGCGAACACGGACCAGATCGCACCGACGACGGCCGCGGATCCGCACAGGACTTCTACCAAAGGGTCGCCACTAGTCACGAATCGAGCGACCAGGACGGGCAGGGCACCCTTGAGCAGATCGCCCACCACCACGACGCCGGCCCACCTGGGTCCAAGCGCCCGGAGGGCGTTCGTGCCGCCGGTTCGACCCGACCCGATCGACCGCAGGTCGGTCCCGCCGGCGAAGCGCGCCACCAGGACACCGAACGGGATCGCACCGGCCACGTACGCGACGGTCACCAGCACCACGGTCCGGAGCACGATCGCGGCATCCATCGGCCGGAGTCTAGCACTGCGGTTGCGGGACTCCGGACAGCGCGCGTACCATCGACCACGATGACCCCCGACGACCTGACCGAGGCACGCTGACCCATGGCCGTCGGCTCGTCGAACGATTTCGATCTGGTAGTCCTTGGCGCGGGCACCGGTGGCTACACGGCCGCGTTCAGGGCCGCGCAGCTGGGTCTCAAGGTGGCGCTCATCGATGAGGACAAGATCGGTGGGACGTGTCTCCATCGTGGCTGTATCCCGACCAAGGCCCTCCTCGAATCGGCGGCTTTCGCAGAGCGTGTGCGTCACGCCAAGGACTACGGCCTGATCTTGCCCGGCGAGGCGATCGTCGACTACGCGGCGATGGCCGCCCGTCGAGATGCGGTCGTCAAGCGGATGTGGACGGGCCTCAAGACCCTGGTCGACAAGAACAAGGTGACCTGGATCTCCGGCCGTGGCCAGCTCGATGGTTCGGGCAAGATCAAGGTCAGCCAGGCGGGCGAAGACGGAACGCCGGGTGCCGGCGGCGACAGGGTCCTCAACGCCACGGACATCATCATCGCCACCGGATCGCGCGTGAAGTCACTGCCTGGTCTCACGCCTGATGGCACGCGGATCGCGACCAGTGACGACATCCTCAGGATGGAGACGCTGCCCAGGGATATCGTGATCGTCGGTGGGGGAGCGGTCGGGGTCGAATTCGCCAGCATGTTCGCCGATGTCGGGGTCAAGGTGACCCTGCTCGAGTACCTGCCCCAGATCGTCCCGCTGGAGGACGCTGAGGTGAGTAAGGTCCTGGAGCGTTCGTTCGCCAAGCGTGGCATCACGGTCATCACCAACGCGCGGTTCGATCCGGCTTCGGTCACGGTTGACGACAACGGGATCGCCCTGCTCGTGGGACCCGAAGGCAAGGAGCCGGCCGAGGTTCGGGCCGAGATGCTCCTGGTCGCCGCCGGTCGCGCGGCCAACACCGAGGGGATCGGCCTCGAGCGGACGAAGGTCGAGATCGACAGGGGCGTCATCAAGGTCAACGGCCGGATGCGGACGCGGGAACCACATGTCTACGCGGTCGGCGACGTGATCGGTGGGCTTTGGCTGGCCCACACGGCTGGTCACGAGGGGATCATCGCGGCACATACGATCGCCGGCGATCCGGACGTCCACGATATGGACTACACAAAGCAACCCCGCGCCACGTACTGCCGGCCGGAGATCGCATCGATCGGTCTGACCGAGACCCAGTGCGTCGAGCGCGGCCACAGGATCAAGATCGGCAAGATGCCCTTCCAGGCCATCGCCAAGGCGATCATCGGCGCGGAGTACGAAGGCTTCGCCAAAGTCATCGCCGACGCGGACACGGACGAGACCCTCGGCGTCCACATCATTGGACCGCACGCCACCGACCTCATCGCAGAGGCTTCGCTTGGCTTCGAGCTGGAGGCAACGCCCTGGGAGATCGGTGCGGCGACGCACGCCCACCCGACGCTTTCGGAGGTACTCGGCGAGGCGGCCATGGCCGTCGACGGCCGGTCGATCAACTTCTAGCCAAGGGAGGTCGGACTGCGCCATGGCCGTCATCAAGGGCAGTGATTCGCAGCTCGGCAGCGCATTCGGCCTGTCCAACGCCGACCTCATCGAGATGTACCGCTACGTGGCGTTGGCCCGGGCCGTCGACGAACGGATGTGGATCCTCAATCGGGCGGGTCGGATCCCATTCGTGATCAGCGGCCAAGGCCACGAAGGGGCCCAGGTCGGGATCGCCTGGGCATTCCAGCGCGGGCACGATTGGATCGCGCCGTTCTATCGGTCGATCGCGACCTGCCTGACTTTTGGGATGAGCCCTCGTGACATCATGACCGCCCAGTACGCCACCGCCTCCGATCCCTCTTCAGGCGGCCGTCAGATGCCGGGTCATTACGGTAGTCGCGAGCACAACCTTGTGTCCGTTTCGTCGCCGGTCGCAACCCAGTTGCTGCACGCGGTCGGGATCGCCCTCGCAGCCAAGATCCGCAAGACCGGCCAGGTCGCGATGGCCAGCATGGGCGAGGGGTCCTCGAACCAGGGCGATGTCCACGAGGGCCTCAACTTCGCGGCGATCCACAAGTTGCCGTTCATCTTCGTCGTCGAGAACAACGGCTACGCGATCAGCGTGCCGGCGGCGATGCAGGTATCGGTCGCGGACGTGGCCGAGCGCGCGGCTGGTTACGGCATTCCCGGCATCGTCGTGGACGGCGCCGACGTGCTCGCCTGTTACGCGGCATCGCGGAACGCGGTCGCGCGAGCGAGGGCGGGCGACGGGCCGACGCTGATCGAGGCCAAGGTGGCCCGACTCACCGCTCACTCCTCGGACGACCAGCAGACGAAGTACCGCACGCCTGAGGATCTCGCTGAGGGCAGCGAGCATGACGCCCTTCCCCGATTTCGGACCCAGCTACGCGATGCTGGCGTGCTGACGGATGCGATCGAAGCTCGGCTGATCGCCGAGATCGCGGCGGCCGTCGAGGATGCCACCGAATTCGCCGAATCTGAGCCCGACCCGGACCCCGCGATGGCGATGCGTTACGTCTACGACGAGGTCGTCGACTGATGCCTCCACGCACATTCATCGATGCCATCCGCGAGACGCTGGCCGACGAGATGCGCCGCGACGAGTCGATCATCGTGCTTGGAGAGGACGTGGGAAAGAAGGGTGGCGTCTTCCTTGCCACCGACGGTCTGTGGGCCGAGTTCGGTGATGACCGAGTCATCGACACCCCGCTGACCGAGTCGATGATCGTCGGCGCCTCGATCGGCGCGGCGGTCAACGGCCTTCGACCCGTCGCCGAGATCCAGTTCGCTGACTTCATCTTCCCGGCCTTCAATCAGATCGTGTCCGAGGCGGCCCGGATGCGATATCGCTCCAACAATGGGTACGGAGTCCCGATGACCATCAGGGCCCCATACGGTGGTGGCGTCCACGGCGCGCTCTATCACTCGCAATCGGTCGAGGCGTTCTTCACCCATGTCCCCGGCCTGAAGGTCGTCGTCCCATCCACGCCCCACGACGCACGCGGTCTGCTCCGATCGTCGATCCGCGACAATGATCCCGTGCTCTTTTTCGAGCACAAGAAGATGTATCGCTCGGTCCGCGGCGATGTCCCCGATACGGACTACACCGTGCCCCTCGGGGTGGCCAAGGTCACTCACCCGGGTTCGCAGGTGACGGTCGTGGCCTACGGACTCATGGCTCACTACGCGCTGGAGGCCGCCGATCGTGTGGCCGAAGACGGGATCAGCGCAGAGGTCGTCGACCTGCGCACGCTCCGCCCGCTCGACCGGGAGACCCTGCTCGATTCCGTTCGCAAGACGGGTAAGTGCCTGGTCGTCTATGAGGACAACAAGTTCGGCGGTTATGGCGCAGAGGTCGCCGCCATCGTGGCCGAAGAGGCGTTCGACTATCTCGACGGTCCGGTCACGCGGATCGCTGGACCGGAAGTCCCGGGCGTGCCCTAC
>SPCO01000150.1 GCA_004525275.1 Thermomicrobiales bacterium
GGATGCAGTGGCCCAGCTCAGGCACCTGGGGCGCACCGACGAGGAGCTCGACGCGCTGATCGGACGGATCCTGCTCGCGCCCGTCTTCACAGCGCATCCAACGGAAGCGCGCCGGCGGACCGTCCTCGTCGCCCTCCGCCGTTGTGCGGTCCTCTTGGCTCGTCTCGACGATCCCCGGCTCACCCCATCCGAGGATCGAGACGTCCGGCGCGGTTTACGCGAGGAGATCACCCTGTTGTGGCGGACTTCGGATCTCCGGCTGATCAGCCCCACCCCGCTCGACGAGGTTCGGAGCGCGATGGCCTTTTTCGACGCGACCTTGTTCATCGTCATCCCCCGCCTCTATCGGGCGCTCGACAGCGCGCTGGACCCACCGACCGGGCGGGCGCCCGGGCCTGCGGCCGACACCGGTCGATCGGGCACGCGGCCACCGCGGGTCGGACCATTCCTGCGCCCGGGAAGCTGGATCGGTGGTGACCGGGACGGTAATCCGGGTGTGACTGCCGAGACGACCGCGAGGACGCTGCGGATCCAGGCCGACCACGTGCTGCACGGCTACGAGGCAGTCGCGACCCGATTGATGCAGACATCTGCCGTCGCCAGCGCCTCGGACCGGACGCCTCGGACCCTGGCGTCGCGCCTGGCCCGAGACGCCGAGGATCTACCAGAAACCGCCCGTCAACTTCGGCGTCGATTTCCGGAGGAGCCTTACCGGCAGCGCTTCGGGTTCATCGCGGAGCGGCTGCGCCGGACGCGCGCTGGCCTTGTCGGGGAGCCGGCTCCTCTGACCGGCCGATACCTGTCGCCATCCGATCTCGACGCCGAACTCCTCGAACTGACCGATGTGCTCGTCGCCGACGGCCTGGAGCGGGTGGCCTATGGCGAGGTCGCGGAGTTGCGCTGGCAGCTGGGCACGTTCGGGTTTCATCTGGCGTCGCTTGAGACTCGCCAGCACTCGGCGGTCCACGCGGCCGCCCTGGCGGCGATCCGGGCCGGGGCGCCGGGCACGAGCGAGGTCGCCGCCGAGGTGACGCTCGACGAGGTCCTCGCCACGTTCCGGGCGATCGCGACGGCCCAGACGACGTTCGGCATCGAGGCCTGCCACCGCTATGTCGTGAGCTTCACCGCGACCCCGTCGGACGTCACAGATGTCCTCGAACTGGCTCGGATCGCCTGCGAACCTCGGTCGGACCGGAATGAAGAGCTGACTCCGCCCGTGCTCGATGTCGTGCCCCTCTTCGAATCCAGCGAGGCGCTCGGCGCTGCGGGTGCGATCCTGGGCGCTCTGCTGGATGACCCGACGTACCGAGCCGAGATCGCCAGTCGGGGCGATCGCCAGGAGGTGATGCTGGGCTATTCCGACTCGAACAAGGAGTCGGGGCTGGTGTCGGCGGCCTGGATGCTCCACGAGGCGCAGTCGGCACTCGCGGAGGCCGCGCGGTCCCGTCGCGTCGAATTGACGATCTTCCACGGCCGCGGTGGTGCGCTTGGGCGTGGCGGTGGGCCGACGAACCGCGCGATCCTGGGTCAGGCGCCGGGGTCCGTTGACGGTCGTCTGAAGCTGACGGAGCAGGGCGAGGTCATCGCTGCGAACTACGCTGATCCGACGATCGCTCGCCGGCACCTCGAGCAGATGACGGGAGCGATCCTGCTGGCCTCGACTCCGGAGCACGACGCCATCCTCGAGCGGGCGTTCGTCACGGGCGGCCCAGTGATGTCCGAGCTCGCTTCGACATCGCGAGCCGCGTATCGGGCGCTGGTCCATGACGATCCCGGTTTCGCCTCGTTCTTCCGCGACATCACGCCCGTCCGCGAACTGTCCGACCTCCGTCTTGGATCGCGACCGGCGGCTCGCGGTCGCCGGGAAGAAGCGCCGACCATCGATTCGCTGCGAGCGATCCCATGGACATTCGCCTGGGCTCAGGCACGGATCAATCTTCCGGGTTGGTATGGCCTCGGTCATTCCCTGGATGCGTACCGCCGCGCACACGGGGAGGCCGCACTTGACCAGATCGGACGCCTGGCGCGCGACTGGCCGTTCCTCTCCAGCCTCCTGGACAACGCCGAGATGAGCCTCGCGAAGGCCGACATGGGCGTGGCTCGCACCTACGCGGCGCTGGCCAGTAACCAGGGCGACGAGCGCCGCTGGGAGGCGATCGAGACCGAATACCGACGCACCGTGGCGCTCCTGGCCCGGGTCACCGGACGAGATCGCCTGCTCGACGGCTCGCCGGTCCTCCAACGTGCGGTCGCATTGCGCACCCCGTACATCGATTCGCTGTCTGAGCTCCAGGTCCGGCTTCTGGGCCGCCTCCGGTCGATGGCCGCCGACGACCCGGAGCGAGGCCGCCTCGTGCGCCTGGTGCAGCTCACCGTGAACGGGGTGGCCGCAGGTCTTCAGAGCACCGGGTAGGCGGGATGGACCATGCCGATCACGTCGCCCTGCTTCGCCCGGCGGTGAGCGCGGGCGGCATCTGGGCGGACATCGGCGCCGGATCGGGGGCATTCACGCTGGCCCTCGCGGACCTTCTGGGACCGGGCGGCCGGATCATCGCCGTGGATCGCGATGCCAGGGCGCTCCGCCAGAACCAGGAGGTCGTCGCGGCCCGTTTCCCCGCGGTCGAGTGGACCGCGATGGAGGCCGATATCGCCGGCAGCCTGGACCTCCCGCCCCTCGATGGCCTGGTCGCGGCCAACAGCCTGCATTACATCTCGAGGGATCGGCAGGTCGACGTCGTTCGGCGACTCGCCTTGCATCTGCGTCCAGATGGACGATTCGTCGTCGTTGAATACGATGTCGACCGGGGCAATCCGTGGGTCCCGGATCCGTTCAGTTTCGGGTCATGGGAGCACCTGTCGGAGGCCGCCGGACTCGTCGATACCCGCCAGATCGGGCGCGTGCCGAGCCGTTTCCTCGGAGCGATCTACTCGGCCGAGAGTCGCGCTGCCGGCGCGGAAACCTGATCGTTGGGTAGATCTCCGGCCGAGGTCGGCTCGGAGACTGCGGTGCCGACCCCCGCGATCACTGTGGTCGGCCGTCATCGTCCGGCGGGGTCACATTCTTGATCGGCGGCTTGGGCGGGTCGTCGCGCCGATCCCGGTCGCGACGGACGAGAGCGGAGATGCGCTCCGGGGCGACGATGAACGGAGCCACGAAGGTGATGATGAGGATGGGTACGAGGAACCTGCCCGCGACGGGTCGTATGACGAGGAGGAATGCGAGGGCCCACACGAAGATCGCGTAGAGGCCGATCGCGCCGGCCGAAAGACCAGCCAGTCGTAACCGTCGCGCGGGCAACAGGACGACCAGGCCGAGCGCAAGTCCGATGGCCAGGAGCGCGGGAGGCGGAAGCATGATGGGCTGATGGTAGGCGGCCCGCGACCGGTCTGCGGAGCATCCTCCCGCTACCCTCCACGTATGCCGACCGTGTCCCCAAGGGCTCGCGCAACCGTGTGGTTCGATCGGTGGGGCGGGATCGTCCCGCTCCTCCTCGGCGAGTTCATCCTGTGGCTGGGGTTCGGGGCACTCCTCCCGGTCTTGCCCCTGTACTTCACCGAGCAGGGCGTGGACCTGGCCTTGCTTGGGCTGGTGATCGCCGCCTGGCCGGCTGCCCGCCTGGTCGGCGAGCCGACCTTTGGCTGGCTGGCCGACCGAACCGAGCGGGTCCCGCTCATGGTCGTCGGACTTCTCGCGACCGGGGTCTTCAGCATCCTGCCGCTGGCATTCAGCGGGCCGCTCGCCTTCATCATCTTGCGCGCAGGCTCCGGACTTGCCACCTCCGTCTACGACCCGGCCGCCCGAGGCTATCTGACCGACGCGACGCCTCCGGAACGTCGAGGCGAGGCGTTCGGGCTGTACGGGGCCGCCCAGATGGCGGGTCTGCTGGTCGGCCCCGCGATCGGTGCGTTCGGCGCCGAGCGTCTCGGTGGCATCACATTCGTCTTCGTGTTCGGTGGTGTGGCGGCCTGGTTGGCGTCGATCCCGATCGGTCTGCGCGCACGCGAGGGAGGCAAACGGACGCATCCGGGACCATCCACGGACGCGACGGAATTCGTGCCGGAATCGCCGTCGCTCGCCCAGCGGGCTGCATCGGATATCGCCACCGACGCGCTGCCAGGGGACGGCGCACGGACCCCCTTCCGGTTGCGGAACCGTGGCTTCATCGCTGTCCTGGTGATCAATGCCGGCGGACATTTCGCCTTCGGGACCTATGAGGTCATCTGGAGTCTCTTTCTTCTGCATCTGGGCGCCGGTCTCGATCTCATCGGTCTGACGTTCGCCATCTCCGGCTTGCCGGTCCTGCTCCTATCACCGTATGCCGGTCGGCTCGTGGATCGCCGCGGTGCGCTCGCGTTCATCGTCATCGGGTCGATCCTGCCGGCGATCGTCGCCTTGGCCTACACGAGGATCAGCGACCCCTTGCTGACCGTCCCATTGATCCTCATCGAGGTGACCGGTTTCGCGATCCTTGGCCCGGCGCTCTATGCGGTCGTCGCGGCAAGCAGTCCAGCGGGTCGGTCGTCCACGGCGCAGGGTATCTTCGGCGCCGCGGGTACGGTCGGCTTCATCGTGGCCTCGCTACTCACGGGTGTCGTCGCCGAGACGAACATCGTCTATCCCTTCTACGTGTTCAGCGCCGTCGTCGTCAGCACGCTCGTCATCGGCCTGATCATCGGAGGCCCGCGGCTGACC
>SPCO01000159.1 GCA_004525275.1 Thermomicrobiales bacterium
CGGCATGGGCACCGAGAACACGATCAGCACGCCGTACATCAGGCCGGACGTGCCTTCGTCGAGCCCCAGGACCCGGGTCATGTAGATGAGCGCGAACAGGTTGACGACGCCAAGTCCGCGCCCGCCGCCGCCAAGCGCCGCGGTCAGATAGAGCCAGCGCAGGTCGCGGTCGCGGAGGATCCGGCCGAATGCCGCTCGGACCGTACCGCTTGCGCGCGCAGCGGCCCGGTCCGTTCCGCGTTCGCGCACGAACAGGAGGATCAGGATCCCAACGGCGATGGCCGGCAGTCCGAAGGCGATCGCGGCGCCGCGCCAGCCCACGGCCAGGATGAGCGGCGCTCCGATGAGCGCGATCACGACCGTGCCTACGTTACCGCCCGCGATATGCGCGCTGATCGCGAACCCGCGTCGCGTCGCCGGAAACTGCTCGGCGAGCAGGCCGTTGCCGACCGGGTGCTGCGGCGATCCGCCGATCCGAGAAGCGATGTTCGGGATGGCGAAACTGGCCAGCCCGGTAGCGAAGGCCTGGAGTGCGAACCCTCCGCCGGAGAGCACGCCGCCGAAACCCAGGAGGCGACGCCTGGACACGACCCGGGTCAGGCCCGCGTAACTCAACTGGACCATCCCCGACAGGAAGGCGCCGATTGCCGCGAGGAATGCGATGGACACCACCCCGACCCCGAACTCATCGATGATCTTGAGGAAGATCAGGGGCAGAAGGACGGCCTGAGCGTGGTTGATGGCGTGCGCGACCGACAGCAGTCCGAGCGACCGCATCGGATGGATCTGAACGGGTGGCACCCGGATATCGTGCCGCATTCAGCCCGACCGACCGGCCGGACTTCCCTGCGGCGATCGGTTCAGTTGTGCTTCTTGGGGACCTCGTAGAGCGCGTCGTGCGGATCGGCCTTCTTCTGGGCGTGGCCCGCAGCGTGCACCGGCTCGTGCTTGGGCAGGACGTAGAGCAGCATCAATGCGAGCGGCCCAAAGATGAGGCACAGCACGGTCCACAATGCTGCGCTTCGCCCGAATTTCGGGGCATTCTGATACGCGTACACGGCACAGACGATCCAGACGACGGCGGCCAGGACGACGAATCCGGTCCCGACGAGGGTGGGCGTATCCATGGTGGTCGATTCCCTCTAAGAAGTGATACAGGTGGCGGCCTGTTTTGCAGCCACATGATGACTGAACACGCGATCGCCCGGCGCGGTCAGGACGCCATCGCCGACTTCGAGTTCGTTGAGAGCTCGACCGCATGCCTCGGGGACTCAATACTGGAAGAGCATCTCCCGATACTTTGGCAGTGGCCAGAGATCATCGGCAACCAGGGTCTCGAGCTCGTCAACGACCGCCCGAAGCGCTTCCTGGGCCGGGATGACTTCGGTGGCGAAGGCCTTGGCCTCCGCCTGGACCGACCTGGCTTTGTGTGCCGCGTGCTGTGCCCGCTCGAGTGCGGCGATCCTGTCGACGAGCGCGTCGGCCAGACCGGAGACGCGTTCGGACACGGCGCTGATCCCGCGTGACGAAGACGCCCCGGCGAGCTGTCCGAGGTACCGGGCCGTGGCCGGCAGGATCATCGTCGAGGCGATGTCCATCGCGGTGCTCGCCTCGATGTCCTGGATCTTGACGTAGCGTTCCCAGTTGATCTCGACCCGCGAGGCGAGTTCCCGCTCGGAGAGGACACCGAAGGAGGAGAACAGCGCCTTGGCCGTCGTTGTCGTCAGCGCTGGCAAGGCGTCGACCGTGGTCCGGTTGTTCGGCAGGTGGCGGCGAGCGGCTTCGGCATGCCACGCCTCCGAGTAGCCGTTGCCTTCGAACAGGACCTGCTTGTTGGCCTTGATGATCGTCGAGAGGATCGTGGTCAGGCTGACAAAGTCGCCGTGATCGAGCTTGTCGAGCTCGTCGGCGAGCTGCTTGAGCGAGTCGGCGACGGCCGTGTTGAGGACTGTCTGTGGCCAGTAGATCGGCGCCGACGATCCGACGGCTCGGAATTCGAACTTGTTGCCCGTAAACGCGAAGGGTGAAGTCCGGTTCCGGTCCGTGGCGTCCTTGGCGAGGACCGGCAGCGAAGTGGCGCCGAGGCGCAGTTCGCCGCCTTTCTTGGATGCCGCGGCCGGGCCTTGCTCCAGCTGCGCGATGACATCTTCGAGCTGCTCGCCGAGGAAGATCGACACGATCGCCGGCGGCGCTTCGTTGGCCCCCAGGCGGTGGTCGTTGCCCGCGTCGGCGATGGCCGCTCGGAGGAGATCGGCATGGACGTTGACGGCGCGGATGACCGCAACGAGAAAGGCGAGAAATTGCGCGTTCGCGTGCGGGTCGTTGCCCGGGTCGAGCAGGTTCTCGCCGCCATCGGTAGCCATGGACCAGTTGTTGTGCTTGCCTGAGCCGTTGATCCCGGCGAAGGGCTTCTCGTGGATCAGGAGCATGAGCCCATGCTGCGATGCGAGTCGACGCATGTGGCTCATGACGATCATGTTGTGATCGGAGCCGACCGAGGTGGCCTCGTAGACCGGCGCCATCTCGAATTGGGCCGGGGCGACCTCGTTATGTCGCGTCTTGGCCGGGATGCCCAGGCGCCACAACTCGCGATCGAGATCCATCATGAACGCCAGGATCCGCTCGCGGATCGGCCCGAAGTACTGATCCTCGAGCTCCTGGCCTTTGGGTGACGGGGCGCCAAAGAGGGTCCGGCCGGTCAACAGAAGATCGGGTCGCTGTTCGGCGAGCCGGCGATCGATGAGGAAATACTCCTGCTCCGGCCCGATGTTCGTGATGACCCGCTCGGCGGTCGTGTTGTCGAACCAGCGCAGCACCCGGAGTGCCTGTACCCCGAGCGCCTCCTGCGAACGCAGCAACGGGATCTTGAAATCGAGCGCCTCACCCGTGAACGACACGTAGGCGGTCGGGATCGTCATGGTGACGCCGTTGGGCTCGACCTGGAGGAAGATCGGGCTCGTGACATCCCAGCCGGTGTAGCCGCGGGCCTCGAAGGTCGCTCGAAGCCCGCCCGACGGGAACGAGCTCGCGTCGGGTTCGCCCTGGAGCAGGTTCTGGCCGGAGAACGCAGCGATGGTCTGGCCATCCCCGGTCGGGGTCAGGAATGAGTCGTGCTTCTCGGCGGTCGAGCCGGTCATCGGCACGAACCAGTGCGTGTAGTGCGTCGCGCCGTGGGCCAATGCCCACTCCTTCACCCCATGGGCGACCGCGTCGACGATCTCCGGATCCAGTGGCCCGAGGCCATCGATCGTCTGGCGGAGCTTCCGGTAGATCGGCTTGGCGAGGTACTTCTGCTGGGCCCCCTCATTGAACACATAGCTTCCGTAGATGACGGCGCCTGCGTCCTTGAGGTAATCCTGGGTCTTCGCGACCCGGTGGGTGGCGATCGCAGAGATCGCGGCCTGTCGAGCGGTCATGGGTCTCCTGTCGGGGCCTTGGCACTGCCGCCGCGCACTGCCTTGGCCCGCATCGGATCGTGGCAACGAACGCACGAAAGCAGGGCGCGATTTGGCCAGATCACAGGCTAACAGGGCGATCGGTTGCGGTTCAGTGCCAATCTTCGTATCTACGTTTGTGGATCGGTCACCGCGACTCAGCCAGGCCGGCGGACGGCCACGAGTCTGTCCAGCAGCCGCCCGAATTCACGCTCCACATCCACGTACCGGTCCGAACGCCACACGATGGCCAGCCGCCCGTCCGGCGCGAGGCGTGTCCAGACCCGTCGGCGAGGCAGATAGAAGCTGATCGTGATCCCGGCGATGAGCGAGGCGAAGGCCAGCCACACGAGACCCTGGCCCGGATCGTGCTTGGCGATCAGGAGCGTGAACTCGCCGAAATCGGTCAGCGCGATCGACAGGTCCAGGCCCTGCGAAACCTTGACCTCGCCACGCTGCAGGTCCACCGCCTGAAAGAGATCTTCGATCGGCTGCCCGTCAGCCGCGTTCCCGGCAACCCGATATGGGATGGCGATCAGGACGCCGGTCCCGTCCGCTCCCTTGTCGAGCAGCAGTTTAAGCCCCATGTCTCGTCCTGGGATCCCGATCGAGGTGTAGGGCAGGCCGCCGACCGCGTCGGTCATCGGGACAGGAGCATCCCAGAGGATCGCGCCGGCGCCGTCGCGCAACACGAGATGCGGGGCCGGTCCGAACCCGTTCTGGTGGAACGTGTAGCCGGCCACGGACAGCGGGTCATTGACCCGGATCGTCTTGCGCGCGATCTGTTCGCCGTCCTGGTAGACCGCCAGATCGGTCGTGAAGTCGGACGCCTGTCCGGCGTCGAAGCCGGGCGCCTCGAAATCGAAGTTCCTGACCAGCAAGAGGCCGGGCGTCCCGATCGGCTGGACCGTCAGCGACTCTCCCTCCGCGACCACCAGTCCCTGTTCGTCCCCGAGTCGCGAGGTCGCGGCCGCGGCGACCAGGAAGAGGATCAACCCCGTGTGGGTGAGAAGGGTCGCCATCTTCGTGTACTGGTGACGATCGCCGTACAGATAGCGCGTCCCATCGAGGTCGGTGGCTGCTCGAAC
>SPCO01000178.1 GCA_004525275.1 Thermomicrobiales bacterium
GACGCCATGGGGATCGCTCTGCGGACCCCCGTGGGCACGATCGTCCACACCGGTGACTTCAAGTTCGATCACACACCGGTTGATGGCAGGCTGTCCGATTTCGCGATCCTGGCCCGGCTCGGACAGGAAGGCGTGCTGTGCCTGCTGTCCGACTCGACGCGCGCCGAGAATCCGGGCTACACGCCATCCGAGCGCACGGTCGGCGATGCCTTCCGCGAGATCATGGAACCGCTCGAAGGGAGAGTCATCGTAGCCACCTTCGCGAGCAACATCGCGCGGGTCCAACAGGTCCTGGACGCGGCCGCCGACATGCACCGCAGCGTGTCCGTGATCGGCCGCTCCATGGAGCAGAACTTCCGGATCGCGACCGATCTCGGTTACCTCAAATACGACCCGGCCCACATCGTCCCGAAGGATAAGATCCGTGACCATCCGGACCCCCGGATCGTCATCGCCACGACCGGCGCGCAGGGCGAGCCCATGGCCGGACTCGCTCGGATGGCCAACCGGGATCACCGATTCGTGGAGATCCAGCCCGGCGACACGGTCATCGTCAGCGCGAGCCCGATCCCCGGCAACGAGGAGTCCGTCTCGCGAACCATCGACAACCTGTTCAAGGCCGGGGCAAACGTCTACTACCACACGATCAAGCGCGCTCACGTCTCCGGTCACGCGAGCCAGGAAGAACTCAAGCTCATGCTGGGACTGACCAAGCCCAAGCACTTCATCCCGATGCATGGCGAGTTCCGGATGCAGGTCCAGCACGGTCGACTCGCCATCGAAACCGGGGTCGCGCCGGATAACGTGTTCATCATCGAAAACGGCACGCCGATCGAGTTGTTTGCCGACGGAAGCGCTCGGCGAGCCAGCCCGGTCACCGCCGGTTACGTCTACGTCGACGGACTCTCGGTCGGGGATGTCGGCGACGTCGTTTTGCGCGATCGTCGGGCGCTGGCCAACGACGGCATGTTCATGATCGTGGTGACGGTGGACAAGCAGACGGGCTCGGTCATCGGCCGGCCAGAGATCATCACTCGCGGCTTCGTCCACCTCAACGAGCAGGACCCGATCATGAAGGAGGCACTCGAGCGGGTGATCGCGGCGATCCACACGCCGGGCGACCACATCAGCGAGATCGCCCTGCTCAAGACCCAGATCAAGGATGGGGTCTCGCGATTCCTGTACGAGCAGACGAAACGACGACCGATGGTCTTCCCGGTCGTCGTCGAGGTCTGACATGGCGACCCGCCGTCGAACGACGGCCAGCAAACCAGCCGCTCGTGCGTCGCGTTCGCGCCGCACGTCCTGGAGTTCGCGGATCACGCCGGACGTCGTCCGCTCGATCGTCGGGATCACGCTCCTCGTACTTGGTGCGATGACCCTGATCGCGCTCGTGCTCCCTGGTCAAGGGGCGTTGACGAGCTGGTGGACCAACGTCTTTGCACCGTGGTTCGGCGCGATGCGCTGGCTCCTGCCGTTCGTATTGCTGGTGGCAGGCTGGTATCTCGAATGGCGTCATCCGCAGGGCTGGGGTCTGACGCTCGGTGGCCTGGCATTGACCTACGCCGGCGTCCTAGGTCTCGCGCAGATCCTGTTCGGCAGTCCGACCTTCGCTGGCGGTGGTCGAGTCGGGCGATTCCTCGAGGGCGCCCTCGAGCCGTTGCTGACAACGCCCGGTGCACTCCTTGTGCTTCTGGCCATGGTTGCGATCGGACTGATGCTCGCATTCAATCTTCGATTGGCCCAGTTGGCCGCACCAGTGGCGATGGCCGGCGCCTGGTTCAAGACAACCGTCGCATCAGCCTTCGAACGTGATTCGACAGGCCCGGCCAAGCCGGTCGGCCCGGGTCGGTCGACGAACGGGAACGGCAAGGATGGCAAGACTGCCGCCGGCGCAGCATCGCGAGCGACCGCGGTCGGTGCCGCACCATCTCCTGGCCAGACCGGCGTGTGGGGCGATGATTCGAACGCGATCCCAGCCGCCGTTCCAAGCGCTGCCCCGAATTCGGCCACGTTCGCTCCGGCGCGCACCGGGCTGGTGGCCTCGGCAACGCTGGTTGCCACCCGTCCGGCGCGCGACCCCGATGACGTCACGGACGGCGCGGACTCACCACCGACGAAGGACCGGATCGAGTACATCCTCCCACCGCTGACGACGCTCGAGGACGTCGCCATCCCGACAGAGGCCGGCGGAGACGAGGCCGCCCACCAGCACATCGAAGACATCATCCTCAAGAAGCTGGGCGGCTTCGGCATCCCGGCCAGGATCGTCGGTCGCAATGCCGGCCCGGTCGTCACCCAATACGAGGTCCAGCCGGCACCCGATGTCAAGGTCAGTCGGATCGAGGCACTGTCGGACGACCTTGCGATGGCCCTGGCGGCGCGGTCGCTGCGGATCGAGGCCCCGATCCCGGGCAAGAGCGCGGTCGGGATCGAGATCCCCAACAAGGATTTCAACGTCGTCGCCCTGCGCCGGATCCTTGAGGAAGTCGATTTCAAGGCGTCCGGCTCGACCCTGACCTTCGCCCTCGGCCGCGACGTTGCCGGTAAAGCCCAGGCGGTGGACCTGGCCAAGATGCCCCACCTGCTCATCGCCGGGGCGACCGGTTCGGGCAAGAGCGTGATGGTCAACGCGCTCATCACTAGTCTCCTGTGCGAGGCGACACCCGACGACGTCCGAATGATTCTGATGGACCTCAAGCGGGTGGAACTGGCGGCTTACAACGGGCTGCCCCACCTCCTCGTGCCGGTCATCACCGAGCCGGAGCGTGCCAAGGCGGCACTCAAGTGGGCGGTCAACGAGATGGAGGCCCGCTACCGGCGACTGGCCGGTGCCACGGCCCGCAACATCCGTGCCTTTAATGAGACCCGGGTCGATCCGGACGACCGGATGCCCTACATCGTGATCATCATCGATGAGCTGGCCGACCTGATGATGCGCGAAGGCAAGAATGTCGAGGATCCGATCGTGCGACTCGCCCAGAAGGCGCGAGCGACCGGCATCCATATGGTCCTGGCCACGCAGCGGCCGTCGGTCAACGTCGTGACCGGCCTGATCAAGGCCAACTTCCCGAGCCGGATCGCGTTCGCGATGGCGTCCCAGATCGACTCCCGGACGATCCTTGACGCGCCCGGTGCGGAGGACCTCATCGGTCGCGGCGACATGCTCTATCAGCCGTCCGACCTGCCCAGGCCGATGCGACTCCAGGGTGTCTTCGTGTCCGACCCGGAGATCGGCCGGGTCGTCGAGCATTGGAAGACCCAGATCGAGGATCCCCACTACGACATGGCGATCGTCGACACCGGCGACGAGGGGACCGGTTCGACCGACGACCTGGCTGACGAGGATGCGGATCGCCTCCTGCCGGATGCCATCGAGGTGATTCGGGAGTACGATCGAGCTTCAGCGTCGCTCCTCCAGCGACGACTCAAGGTCGGCTACGCGCGGGCGGCCCGAATGATCGACCAATTGGAGGCGCGTGGGTACATCGGAGCATTCGATGGCTCAAACGCCCGGGCAGTCCTGCGACGCGATGAAATGACTGAGCCGACTGGGATGGACGCCAGTCTCGGTGGGGATGGCGGATGACGACTCGAGAGCAGCTCAAACGGGCGGTCGGTGTCGATCGACGCGACGCCGGTCGGGGCCTGCCCGCGGAGATAGGCCCAAGCCTGCCAGAGCGCCTCTATGAAGCCCGCGAACGAAAGGGCGTCGATCTCTATCGAGCAGAACGCGACACGAAGATCCGGGCGCGCTACCTGGGTGCGCTGGAGCGCGGCGACTACAAGGAACTGCCCGGTCCCGTCTATACGAAGGGGTTCCTGCGCAACTACGCGCTTTACCTGGGCCTCGATCCCGAGGATGTGCTGATCCAATGGCGTCGGGAGCGGGGCGATGGCAAGGAACAGCCTCCCGCGATCGTCGTGCCCAAGCCGATCGCTGCGCCACGGAAGGGGATGTCGTTCTCGCCGGGCCTCGTCGTGGCTGCTCTCCTGACCGTGGC
>SPCO01000104.1 GCA_004525275.1 Thermomicrobiales bacterium
CCCCTCACGCGGTGGCGGTCGGCACCGGCACCGTCGGTTTCGGGCGGAAGACTCCGTACAGGGCGGCTCCACCGAGCGAACCGAGCGTCGTCATGAAGACGATCGTGCCGGCCGTTCCGAACTGCTCAGACCAGTAGAAGCCCGTGAATGACGCCGCGTCAGTGACCCCCTCGGCCACCAGATCCGGGCCGCGCCCGGCAGCCACGTATCGCTGGTACACACAGTCGGCACCCACCTGGCAGGTCGGCGCGACCGCCTGGTTGGCCGCGTCAACCCGATTGAAGTCCGGATAGCCGGAGTCGGCGTAGAAAAAGATCGACTTGATCAGGAGCAGGAGGATGGCGACGGTCAGACCCGTCACGAACCCGGCAAAGACGCCATTGACGATGATCTTCGACCACGGCCCAGCCCTCCGGTCGGAGCGCTGATTCGCGTAGTACCCGATGAGCAGCCCGGACGGGATGGCCAGCACCCAGATGATCCACTCGATCGGGATGATGAGCGTGAAGCTGGCGACGATCGTGATGCCCATGCCGATCCCGACGTAGGCAGCTGTGATCGCGCCGCGGTCGACGAATCGGTTCACGATGTGTTGGCGCCTACGCTTGGGAGACGGCGCGGAGCGGTGAAGGGAGACCGGCAAGCGCGCTCCGACCCGGGTAGCGCGCACTATCGCCGAGCTCGTCCTCGATCCGCAACAGTCGGTTGTACTTGGCGACCCGTTCCGACCGAGATGGCGCTCCGGTCTTGATCTGGCCGGTGCTCATGGCGACGACGAAGTCGGCGATCGTGGTGTCCTCCGTCTCGCCCGAGCGATGGGACACGACCGCGGACCAGCCGGCCGAGCGCGCCAAGGCGATGGCCTCGATCGTCTCGGTCACGGTCCCGATCTGGTTGAGCTTGATCAGCACCGAGTTGGCCGAGCCCTCCGCGATCCCGCGCGCGATCCGCTCCGTATTCGTCACGAACAGGTCATCGCCGACGATCTGGAGCGTCTGTCCCAGTCGCTCGGTGAGGAGCTGCCAACCGCTCCAGTCGTCCTCGGCCAGTCCGTCCTCGAGCGACACGATCGGATAGCGGGCAGCCCAATCGACCCACAGGTCAACGAGCTCCCCGGAATCAAGCGTTCGTCCCTCTTTCTCAAGCACGTAGCGCGTGGGTTTGCCATCGACCCCGGTTCCTGGATCGACCAGCTCGCTGGTCGCGGGATCGAGCGCGATCGCGATATCGACGCCGGGTCGATACCCCGCCCGCTCGATGGCCCTCAGGATGAGTTCGACGGCGGCCTCGTTCGACGGGAGGGATGGTGCAAAGCCGCCCTCGTCGCCCTGGCCGCTCGAATGACCGTCCTCGTGGAGGATGGAACGGAGCGCCCAAAAGACCTCCGACCCAGCCCGGAGGGCGTCTGAGAACGACGCGGCCCCGACCGGCATGACCATGAACTCTTGGAAGTCGGTCGAGTCCTGCGCGTGTTTGCCACCGTTGAGGATGTTGAACATCGGGACCGGCAGGATCGTGGCGCCGACACCGCCAAGATAGCGATACAAGGGCAGGTCATACGAGGCAGCCGCCGCGTGGGCACAGGCCAGCGAGACACCCAGGATCGCGTTCGCGCCGAGAACGCCCTTGTTCGGCGTCCCGTCCAGTTCACGGAGGAGCGTGTCGATGCCAGCCTGATCCGCGGCATCCAGACCCAGCAACGCGGGCCCGATCGTGTCGGTCACGTTGGCGACCGCCCGCAGCACCCCCTTTCCGCCGAACCGGGACGGGTCCCCGTCCCGCAATTCGACCGCCTCATGAACACCGGTAGAGGCCCCGGACGGAACGGCCGCTCGTCCGACCGACCCATCGGCCAGGATGACATCGACCTCGATCGTCGGGTTGCCCCGCGAATCGAGGATCTCTCGAGCGTCTACGCCGTCGATCATCGAACGCGGGCTCGCGACTTGCGCTTGGGTTTGGCCGGAACCGGCCGATCCGGCAGGATGGTCACACCGGGCAATTCGCGGCCCTCCAGGAACTCGAGTGACGCGCCGCCACCGGTCGAGATGTGGGTCATCCGATCCGCCAGCCCTTGCTGGGTGACCGCTGCCACCGAATCTCCACCGCCCACGATGACCGTCGCGCCGCTGTCGGCCCGCTCGGCAAGCATCCGGGCCACCGCTTTGGTGCCATGGGCGAACGACGGGATCTCGAAGACGCCCAGCGGCCCATTCCAGAACACGGTCTGAGCGTCGGAGAGGGCCTCGACCATCAAGTCCTGGCTTTCCTTGCCAAGGTCGACGATATGCCACGACGCCGGGATCTTCTCAGCCTGCAGTGTCTTGTACTCCGTGCCCTGGGTGACTTCCTTGGCCACGATGACATCGATGGGCAGGACGACCCGGACGCCGTTGTTGGCCGCGCTGGACAGGATCCGCCGGGCATCTTCGACTCGATCCGGCTCGGCCAGACTCTTGCCGATCGCCTTGCCCTGGGCGAGCAGGAATGTGTTGGCCATCCCGCCGCCGAGGACGAGGAGGTCGACCTTGGTCAGGAGATGATCGATGACGCCGATCTTGTCGGAGACCTTGGCACCACCGAGGATGGCCGCGAACGGACGCACCGGCGCCTCGAGCAGCTTCGAGAGCATCTCGATCTCGCGCTCCATGAGGAGACCGGCGTAGGCCGGCAGGATCTGCGGCACGCCGACCGTCGACGCGTGGGCTCGATGGGCGGTCCCGAACGCGTCGTTGACGTAGATGTCCGCGTACGAGGCCAGCGCAGCGGCGAAGACCGGGTCGTTCTGCTCCTCCTCGGCGTGGAACCGGAGGTTCTCGAGCATGAGCACTTCGCCGGGCCGGAGACGTTTGACGGCATCCTCCGTGCCGACGCCGAGGGCATCACCCGTCACCGGGACGTTGCGCCGCAGGAGCTGGCTCAGGAGCTGACCGACCGGCCGCAGCCGAAGACCATCCTGGACCTTCCCCTTCGGGCGCCCGAGGTGGCTCGCCAGGATGACCGAGGCCCCGCCCTGCAAGAGGGCCGCGATCGTCGGGATGGCCGCCCGGACGCGTGAATCGTCGGTGACCTGGCCGTTGGCCAGCGGGACATTGAAGTCGACCCGGACGAAGACGCGTTTACCGGCAACATCCGCGTCGCGGATCGTGAGCTTGTCCATCAGGCGCTCAGGCAGTCACGGGCAAACGCGCGGCGACGAAGGAAATGAGGTCGGCGACGCGACAGCTGTAGCCCCATTCGTTGTCGTACCAGGAAATGACCTTGACCATCGTGCCGCCGAGGACCATCGTCGATTCAGCGTCGATGATCGAACTCCGGCTGTCGCCCTTGAAATCCATCGACACCAACGGCTCGTCCGACACGCCGAGGATGCCCTTCATCGGCCCGGCGGCGGCCGACCGGAACGCCTCGTTGAGCTCCTCGACCGAGGTCGGGCGGCCGACCGTGGCGGTGAAATCGACGACGCTGACGGTCGGTGTCGGGACCCGCAGGCTGAAGCCGTCGAACTTGCCCTTGAGATCGGGGATGACCAGCGCCAGGGCCTTCGCCGCGCCGGTCGTCGTCGGGATGATGTTCTGTCCTGCGCTGCGCGCCCGGCGGGGGTCCTTGTGCGCGACATCGAGGATGCGCTGATCGTTCGTATAGCTGTGGATCGTGTTCATCAGCCCGCGCTCGATGGTCACGAGGTCGTGAACGACCTTCGCCGCTGGAGCCAGGCAGTTCGTCGTGCAGCTCGCGTTGCTGATGATGTCGTGGGCGCCCGGGTCGTAGCGATCCTCGTTGACGCCCAAGACGATGGTGATGTCCTCATTCTTGGCCGGCGCGCTGATGATGACCTTCCGGGCACCCGCATCGATATGCGCCCGGGCCTTCGTCGCGTCGGTGAAGATGCCCGTGCTTTCCAGGACGATATCGACACCCAGGTCGGCCCATGGAAGATTCGCCGGGTCCCGCTCGGCAAGGATCTTGATCTCGCGACCGTCGATGATGATCGAGGCCTCGCCCGCGCTGACCTCTCCCGGGTACGTGCCGTAGGTCGAATCACGTTTGAACAAGAGGGCGTTCATCTCCGGATCGACCAGGTCATTGACCGCCACGACCTCGACATCCGGTGCACGCTCGATGAGTGCCTTGAGCGACTGACGACCGATCCGACCGAAGCCGTTGATGCCGACACGCGTAGCCATGGTGGGCCTCCTGGCAAGATGCGCGTCGGGCGGATGTCTCGACGCGAAAGGTGGGCGAAGTGAACGCGTGCCGGGAGTCGTCCGCTCGCGGACATCGGGCCGATGTGGCGCGATGAGCGCGGATCCACCCGGTTCCTGCGTCGACACCATCGTACCAAAGGGACGCCGGACGCCTGACATCGCAGGGCCCCCGCCATCGGCGGGGGCCCTGCGCACTGTTCAGTTCTCGTTCGTCGGCGTCAGCCGCCGATGCGGAAGACCTTTCCGCCGCAGACCGGGCAGGTGCCCTGGATCGCCGGCTTTCCGTTCTTCATCGTGATCTTCTGAGCGTTCTGGACTTCGACCTTCTTCTTGTCCTTGACGCAATAGGCTTCGGCCATCTGGGCTTCTCCTCTTCCGTGCGAGTCGGTGCGGGATCCCTTGTCCCGCATCCAGTCAACCGCGCTTGATCAGATCGTGTGCTTCCAGAGTGACGGCCGCCAGCGGTCCGTCCCAGCTTCGCGCTTCTGTCGATCCATGTCGGCAAGGACGAGGAGGCTCTCGAGCCCCGTCTCGACACACGCCGCCTCGGCCGCGTCCTTTTGTTCGGCGTTGACGAACTCACCCGTCGTCCGATTGGCAATTACCGCACAGACGACGCCGGCTCGACAGCGGGCAAGGGTCGCGAGGACGAGGAGAGCGGACGCCTCCATCTCGAAGTTCATGACGAGCTGGCTCGTCATCTCCTTCGCGAGGTCAGGGTAGCGGATGGGCAACTGCGGGATCGGGCGCCCCTGCGCGCCGTAGAACCCGGGGGCCGTGGCCGTGACCCCGACGTGGTAGCGGTGTCCGAGCCGCTCCGCCGCCTCGATGAGTGCCGCGACCGTTTCGTAATCGGCTATGGCTGGATATCCCTCGTGGACAAAGAAACTCGTGGTCGATTCGAGACGCACCGCGCCGGTGGTGATGGTCAAGTCCCCCAGCACCATCTCCGGCTGGAGCCCTCCACTTGTGCCGACTCGGATGAAGGTCGGTCGCTCCGTGATCGCCAGGATCTCAGCCACGACGATCTCGACGTTGTCCGTGCCGATCCCGGTCGAGACGACCGAGACCCGCTGGCCCTTGTACAGTCCAGTGACCGAAACGAACTCCCGATTCGAACGCTCGACCTCGACGGATTCGAGGCGTTCACCGATCAGGCTGGTGCGGCCGGGATCACCGGGGAGGAGGATGTACTCGGCCAGTTCGCCTGGACCGAGTTCGATGTGGTACTGCCGTTCTCCGGCACGGATCGCGATCCGGCGGTCCGGATGTATGTCGCGAGGATCCGCGTTCGGCAAGACCGCTCCCCTCGCTTAGTGGCTTGCTTCGCTGGCGCGAAACTCGGCCGAGGATAGACCCGCCTTCTCACGAGCGTCAAGCCGAGGGACTCGTGCTCGGCTCACGCTCAGCCGGCAACACCTCCGTCAGACTGGCGGCAGGGGCCGGCGAACGGCCCACAAACATGGCCAACCGAGCCGCCACACGGGCCGACGTCCGGCGCCGCAGATGCTCCCGACGGACCAGCGTCAGGACGACAGATGACACCACGACCAACAGCAACAGGGGCAGACCAACACCCAGGATGCCTGCCGGGATGGCGGCGCCCGACCCTGGA
>SPCO01000139.1 GCA_004525275.1 Thermomicrobiales bacterium
GGGTTCCTCGCGGTGAGCGACCGGCCGCTCATCGACCTGCAGCAGCAGCTCGGACCGCCGTCGTCACCGAACTAGGAGCCGCCTCGCGGCATTAGGCATCGGAGGCCCGACCTGAGAACGCGTGCCTCTTCAGCCGCCTAGATACCCGGGCTCGGCTCCTCCTCCGCGGTCGCGCCAGCCGCCGCCGGCCCGACTCGAGGGATCCCCGGCACGACCCCCTGGTCAAGCGGTCTCGGCTCGGGGGCGGGTGGTGGAGTCGGCGGATCGATCAGACCGCTGACGCGCCGGAACACGTACTCGCCCGTGATCAGGTAGATCGACGCGAAGACCGTTGCGAATAACGCACCAACCACCCCGAAGGCGGCCAGGCCCAGGATCAGCACGGCCAGGACCAGCGCCGGGTGGAGCGCCAGTGCCTCGCCTTCGATCCTGGGGGCCACGATATTGGCTTCGATCTGCTGGAGGATGGCGAACACGATGAACGCGGCGAGCCCCGCTTCGGGGCTGACGCTCAGACCGATGACCGTCGCCATGACCAATGGGATCAGGGGACCGATGATCGGGATGAACTCACTGAAGAACGAGACGATCGTCAGCAGGATCGCCGCATTGCTGAACGGCGACCCGAAAACGAGGGCTAGACCGAGCATGCTCAGCCAGGACAGTCCGCCCATCACCAGGCCCTGGAGGACGGTCGCGCGCAGCCACTGCCGCACGGCCCTGTTGGCGATCGAGATCACCGCCCAGATGTCGGCACGCCAACGATGCGGAATACCTCGGTCGAATGCCGAAACGACGGACCCCGCGTCGATCAGCAGGTAGAAGATGAAGAACGGCGCGAAGGCGAACGAGAGGATGATCCCCAGCACGCCAAAGAGCACGCCGACCAGCGAGCCGAGCAAGCCCCCGGCGCCGATGGTCGAGGCGCTTGCCAGCGCCGCATCCACGGCCGCCGAGGCGGCGTCGACGATCTCCGCGGGAGCTCCGACCGACGCGAGCCAGGCCGGGATCCCAAGGAGGAGCTCACGGGAGGCCCCGTCGAGCGCGGCTATGCTCCTGGCGACGAGCGGGACGATGAAGCTGAGGACCGCGATCACGCACACGGCGAAGACCAGGAAGATGAGGAGGATCCCTGCCCAGCGTGGGACGCGCCGGCGCTGGAGGGCGTCCACGACGGGGGCCATGAAATAGGCCACGACCAGGGTGATGACGAACGGCCCGATAGCGCCGAGCGCGGCGAAGAGGAAGAAGCCCAGCAACGCACCAAAGACCACGAGAACCGTGATCTGGCGGCGCGTGCGGTCGTCGGTCGCTTGGCTCGAGTCCCGGTCCATCATGCTTCGCCTGCCGGGTTCGTGGCTTCTTCGTCCCGTCTTCGCAAGAGAACGTCCCGCTGACGCAGGTAGTCCGTGATGGACAGGATCGCTGCGGCCGTCGGGATCGCGAAGATCGCCCCGACGACGCCGGCGATCGCGGTCCCGATGATGACCACGGCGAAGACCGCGACCGGGCTCATCTTGACGGCGGCCCCCATGACCAGTTGGGTGACGATCACCTGGATGGCCACGGCCGCGACAAGGCTCACGATGAGGCAGGGCACGACCGCGTCTGGCGCGAGGAGCGCGGCGAAGGCCGGCAGGACGGCCCAGCCGATCAGCGGACCGATCCACGGGATGAAGACGATGAGCCCGGCGATGACCGCGATCAGGGGCGCGTACGGGACACCGAACACGATCGCGGTGGCGAGGATCACCAGGCCATAGATGAGCCCGATGAGACCGCGCCCCCGGACGAAGCCACCGAACGACGTGGCGATCGACACCTCGAGCGCCGTGAGGTCCGCGTACGTGCGGTCGGGCAGGAATCGGCGCAGCCAGCCGAACAGCGTGACCTGCCCGACCGCCAGACCGACCGAGATGATGATCGCAGTGAAACCTGCGGCGACGAGAGCGATGACGTTGGCGATGGCACTTTTCGCCGCATCACCGATGGATTGTCCGTTCTTCGATAGGAAGTCAGATATGGAGCCAGCGAGGTCATTCTCGCCAGACGTCGGCAGACCGAGGGCCTCGGCGATCGGGGTCAGGAGCTCCTTTGCCCGGGCCACGATCGAAGGCAGAGCCTCTGCGAATGCGACGGCGGCGTTGATCAAGGCGACGCCGGCGCCGATCATGACCACGACGGCGGTCGCGACGGTCAGGAGATACGTGATGGCGACCGCCAATCCGCGCGACTTGAACGGCATGTGGCGAGCGAGCAGGGTGACCATCGGCTCGAGCACATAGGCCATGAGCCAGGCGATGAACAGGATGATCGCGGGCGTCGAGAGGGTCGAGACGAGGTCGGTGGACAGGTTGGCGATGACGGCGACCAGGGCGATGAGGACGAGCCAAAAGAGGAGGCGCGCCTCTCGTTTCGATACGATGTCGCTGAGCGTCATCTGCGTTCGTTCGTCCTCCCAAGGCGAGACCAGGGGCCCATCACCCCCCTCCACAAGTGCTGGCATAGTCACGCGCAGACCGACATGATGGCGATCTCACGGAGGAAGAGTAGGACATTGAGCCAGATGCACACACAGATGGTGGCCCTCAACGCCGACGTGGTCGGGTACACCCGACTCATCGCCGATGACCTTGAGGCGACGACGGCGACGATGGACGAGTACCGAGACCTCGTGGGGCGGAGGGTGTCGGAGAGCAACGGGACGCTCATGAACTTCGTCGGTGACAACTTCATGGCGGTCTTCGGCAGCGCCATGGACGCGATGCGGACCGCGATCGCTGTCACGACCGAGATCGAGACCATGAACGCATCCCGCCTCAGCGCGCGCAGGTCGCGCTTTCGAATGGGCATGGACCAGGGCGCGATCGCGGTGTCCGGCGGCGAATACTTCGGGGATGCCCTGAACATCGCGGCCCGGATCCAGGCGCTGGCCCGGCCTGGGGGGATCAGTCTGTCCGGGCGGGTCTACCAGGCGCTCGACGAGCCTGCCCTGCGCTTCAGGCCGACTGGGCGACAGCGGCTGAAGGGCATCCCGGAAGAAGTCGAGGTCTACGAATTCGCCGATCTGCCGGGCGACGGTTCCGCCTCACCCACCCACCGGCCACTCGCGCTGGAGTCGCCGACCGTAGCCATCCTCCCCATCCATGCCGAGATGGCGGATGAGTCCGTGCGGGCGACCGCTGAGGTTCTACGGACCGATCTGATCCACCGCCTGGCAAGCGTCCCGCAGCTCAAGGTGTTCGAAATCAAGACGGAAGCCGACCGCGGCGGTGCTCCTGCGAGCGCCCGCTACATGATCGAGTCGGGCGTCCATCAAGTCGGGGACAACGTTCGGGTCTATGCCGAGCTGTTTGACGTCACGACGATGAATATCGTCAAGGCGCACAAATGGACGGCCAAGGTCGGCGACCTGTTCGGTCTCTCGGATGCGTTTGCCGATGAGGTGGCTCGGGCCATCGAAGTCGAGCTGATCGTCGGTGAGCCCGCAGGGCTCTACGCGGATCTGGACGACCCAAAGGCGATCGAGCAGGTCTACCTCGGCTGGTATCAGCTCACGATCGGGACACGCGAGGGCTGGGCTCGGTCGTTGGAGCTCTTCGGCGAGGTCGCCAGGTCACACCCCGACATCCCGTACGGACACGGGCTCTTGGCCTTTGCGTATTGGACGGGGGGGCAAAGTGGCTGGGGCCCCCCCGAGGAGATGTTGCTGAAGGCGCACGACCACGCGGAGGCCGCGCTCGCCGTGGATGACCCGACCGGTATGGCGCAGATGATCAAAGCTGCCATCCTGATGTCACAGCGTCGCGGCGCCGAGGCCCTCGAGACGCTCGAGACCGTCGAGATCGTCAGGCCTACCTGTGACGCCACGTTCGGCCTGGAGGGGAGCGTCCGGCGCTACCTGGGGCAGTGGGAGAAGGCGGTCGACCGCGCGGACACCGCGATGCGACTGACCGGGGTCAACAAGCCCTGGTACCCGACGATCAAGGCCTGTTCGCTGTTCATCGGCGGCAGAGTCGAACAAGCGGCGACCGTAGCCGAGATGGTCCTCGAACATCAACCGTACAACCTGGAAGCGCTCCTCGTGCTGGCGGCCGCCCAGGTGGAACTGGGTTTGGGTCGGCGAGCCCGAGCCACTGCCGAACTGATCCGGGAGCGATACCCGACCGTCGACGTCGGGGACTGGCTTGACGCGAGCCCTTACCAGGACCGAGAGCCTGTCGACCGCTGGCGGGACGACCTCATCTCCGCAGGAGCGATCGCCTCCGAGTAGGGCGCCTTCGCGTCGCCTTCTGGGCCGCATCCGCCCCGGTCGAGTCCCGCCGCGAGTACGATGTATGGGTACAGGATCGCGGACGAGTCGAGGCTCGAAACGAGCCATCGTTCTATGGAGGAGTCATGACTGATAGGTCGCTCGACGAGCTCGGGCCCGTCGACTATTTGGTGATCGAGTTTCCAGTGGGTAGCCAGAACTTCACGGGCGATGCGGCGGTGGAGCTCGTGCGGCTCCACGATGCCGGGGTCATCCGGGTGATGGACCTGATCATCCTCGCCAAGGCCGAGGACGGTTCGGTCATGGCCCAGGAGCTGACCGATCTGGACGATCTGGGTGAGTTTGCCCGGCTCGAGGCCGAGTTCGCCGAGACACTGGCCGAGGCGGATGTCGAGCACTTTGGTGCCGCGATGGACCCCGGCAGCATCGCGGCCGTCCTTGTCTACGAGAACCTGTGGGCGGCACCGTTTGGATCGGCCTTGCGACATTCGGGTGGTCAGCTGATCGCCAACGGGCGGATCCCGGTGCAAGCCATCATCGCCGCCATGGAGGCCGACGAGGCCCTCGTGGCAGAAGGAGTCTGACATGCCGCTTAGAC
>SPCO01000061.1 GCA_004525275.1 Thermomicrobiales bacterium
CCAACTCCGGCTCCGGCCAGGACCCAGGCGAGTGGATCCATCCGCCGGTCGGGTCAGCCGGCCTTCGCGCCGGCGAGGGCCAGTTCGACCAGGGTCGCGTGCGACACGCCGGTCGCGCCACGCGGTGCGAACGGCAGTGATTTCGTGTAGTAACCGGTGCCCGCGATATCGAGGTGGACCCACGGCTTCGTGGTGAATTCGCGCAGGAACAGGCCGCTCTTCACCAGCGAACCATCGCCCGAACCCGAGTTCCGGAGATCGCCGTACCAGCTGTCCATGTCCTGGACATAGTCGTCGATGAGCGGGATCTGCCAGTAGCGCTCCCCGGCACGATCGGCGGCGACCATGACCTCGTCGTAGAACGGCTGCGAACTCCCGAATGCCCCGGTCACCAGATGGCCAAACGCCCTCGACACCGCACCGGTCAGCGTGGCGACATCGACCAGGTGGGTCGCTCCCAGCTGCTCCGCGTAGGTCATCGCGTCGCCCAGGATGAGACGGCCCTCGGCGTCCGTATTGATCACGTCGACCTTCTTGCCGTTGAGCGCGGTCACGATGTCCCCGGGGCGGGTCGAATGCGGCCCGGGCATGTTCTCGACCGCCGGCGCCAATGCCAGCAGCGGCGTCCCAGGAGCCAGCCTGGCGACCGTGGCGATGGCGGCGATCACGGTGCATGCACCGGTCTTGTCCATCTTCATCTCTTCCATCCGGTTGGATGGCTTGATGCTGATCCCACCCGAGTCGAAACACACGCCTTTTCCGACGATGGCCAGATGTCGATCGAGTGCGTCGCGCTCCTTGCTCCCGCCGGACCGCATGACGATCATCTTGGGCGGGTTGTCGCTACCCCGCCCGACCGCCATGAACATCCCCATGCCCATCTCGGTCGCGCGCTCCGCGTCGATCACGTCGATCCACAGGCCGTGCTGCTCCGCGAGGGCTCGTGCCTCATCGGCAAGGACCGCCGGGCTGACGTCGTTGGCTGCCCGGTTGGACAGGTCTCGGGCGATATTCGCGCCCTCACCGATGATCATCCCCCGTTCCGCGGCGCCGGCCGCGCCGGTCTGCTCAGGTCCGGAGGCGACGAGGATCAGCTCGTCGAGCAGCGGCAGGACCGAATCGACCTCGTCCCGGTAGATCGTGCGCGGGTCGTATCGGCCTTCGGTCATGCCCCGAGTGACAAGCTCGGCAGCCGCCACAACATCGCCACCGAGTGCGTCGGCGAGGGGTGTCAACCAGAACGCGACACGCTTGACGGTCCGCCCGGCGAGGCGCCGCTCTGCCGAAGCGGCGACCCGGACCACGGTTTCCCGGTCGACCCTCGAGGGATCACCAAGGCAGACGGTCAGGAGTCGCCCGCTGCGCGTCTCCCCGCCGCTGGCCAGCGAGGTGACATAGCGTTTTCCGGTTAGCTCGCCGAAGTCAGCGAGTGCTCGAAGCTCGCCGGAGGCTCGCCGGTCGAGCTCGCCGAGCTCACCATCGAAGGTCGGGGCGGCCATGATCGGAACGATAAGGACGTCCGCGGGCACGTCCCACGGTTGATCGGTTACGACACGAAGCAGCACGGGAGTCGGGTCCTCCGGAGGGTGGTCCGAGGCGCAAGGCGGTACTCGGCTGATGAAACGCTGGCAGCAAGTGTAGCCAGACGCGGGGTCCGCCGGTTCGCGATCAGCCGCCGGCCGTGGTCAGCAGCGCATCCGCGAGCGCCCCGCGCGTTTCCTCGATGGCGATCACGGCCCCGTTCATCCCGCCTCGCCCGATGTCGGCCATGATGAGCACGAGGCCACGCGTGTCCGGTGGCAGCCGCGCACGGGCTTCGGCTTCCGCCTCGACCGCCGCCCGAACCGACTTGGTCACCTTCTTGCCCACCGTGGGGATCTTCCGATAGAGATCTCGGAGCGCGTCGTCGTAATCGGCGTTGCGGGCGATCCAATCGTCGATGACCGAGACATCGACGGTGTTCGCGAGCTGATCGCGCAGCGCCCTGGCCGCGTCGAGCTGCGCCGCTGCCTCGTTGATTCGCTTGATGGCATCGCTGTATCTGGCCACCCGACCCCGCTCCGCGGCGAGGTTCACGAGTCGGTCGTGCTCCGCGAGGAGGTTGCTCATCCTGGTCGCCGTGACAGACCCGACGGAGAGCCGCAGCCAATCACGGTCGAGACCGTCGGTCGCGTCCAGCGCACTGACCAGGGCCATGTGCCTGGCGATGACCGGCTCCGAGAGTCGGAGCCCGGCGGTCGGAGTTCCGACATAGGGGATTTCGGCCAGCTCCCGGCGGATCGCTGTCGTCCGGGCGAGGATCCTGGCCACGATCTCGTCGCCGGCCGCGATGGCCGCCTCCGCGCCTTTCGAATCCTGGCCATTGAGCGCGCCCAGGGCGCCCCGAGCCTCGCTTCCGAGAGCCTCGACATCGTCGGCCAGGGCGGCCAGTTCTGCTGCAGCCGAATCCAGGCGCAGGCTGACCTCGGCATCGCCCGCGGCGGTCAGCCCGAGCTGGCCCGCGGATCCGGGCGGATGGTTCATCCCGGTCGCGATCCCGGCGCCGCCGAAGGCGATGATCACGATGATCGCCAGCCAGCCGAGGCGATGGACCAACCGGCTTGCACGGCTGGGTTTCATCCCGACAACGGCGTCTGGTCGCGCTGTCTCATCCCCAGGTAGCCGAGCGCGCCTTCCATCGATCGTGGCGCGAACCCAAAGGTCGGCTCGATGACGTCCAGGGGTCCGATGTTGTCGAGTCGCAGTTGGCGCAGCTGATCGGTCGCCACCGGGAACGGCAGATGGACGAGTTCAGCGCTGCCGGCCACGAGCCGGATCATGGCTACCGGCATGGGCACGATCAGGCGCTTCTTGCCCAGGGCGGTGAGGATCTCACTGGTGATCTCCTTGTAGGTCCAGTAGCGCGGGCCGCCGAGGTCGTACGAGTGCCCGACGGTCGTCGGATCGGCCAGCGCCCGAACCACGACGCTCGCCACGTCGGCAGCGTGGATCGGCTGGAACCGCGCACCTCCGTTGCCCGGGACCGGGACAAGGCCCGGCGAGATCCTGACGAGGCCGGCGATGATGTTGAAGAACCCGTCACCCTCGCCGAACTGGAGCGACGGCCTGAGGACCGTCCAGTCCAGGCTCGATTCTCGGACGATCAGCTCGGCCTTGGCCTTGGAGCTCGCGTAGTGGAGGTCGGGCACATCTTCGACACCCAGCGCGCCCATATGAACCAGGCGGTGCACACCAGCCGCCTCCATCGCGGCGACGATGGCTCGGGTCCCTTCCGTGTTGACGAGACGCATGTCAGCGCCTCCGCTGAAGTCGCGCGGGATGGCGACGAGGTGGACGACGGCGTCGATACCGGCGAGGGCCGGGGCGAGCGTGTCGGGCCGAGTGACGTCGCCGATCCGGATCTCGATCCCGGAACGTCGAGCGGGCTCGAGCCGATCGGTCACGAGTGCGCCAGCTGCGGGCGTGCGAGCGAGAGCGACCACCTTGTGACCGCCCGCAGCCAGGGCCGGGACGAGGTGGCTGCCCACGAAACCGCTGGCGCCGGTGACGAGGATGATTGACATGGTGGGTGGACCCTCAGAATGGCGGCCGTCCGGGCGGATGGCCATCACGCCCGGTTCGACTAGAGCTAGTGTGCGGATGCGTCGAACTCGGGCGACCCGGGAATCGTAGCATCGACATCATGCATGACCGCCTGACGCCGCAGCCGCTCCGACGCCTCATCGGGTCGATGCCCAAGGCCGAGCTCCACCTGCACCTCGACGGATCACTCCGGGTCGAGACGGCGCTGGAACTCGCCCGGACCCGGGGGGTCGATGCGCCGACTGACTTGGCCGGGATGTCGGCCGCGCTCATCGCCCCGATGCCATACACGGATCAGGCCGATCTCCTTCGCGCGTACGACTTGCCGATCGCCTTGATGCAGGACGCCGAGGCGCTCGAGCAGGTCAGCGCCGAACTCGTCGAGACCAAGGCAGCCGATGGCGTGCGGTATGTCGAGATCCGCTGGGGACCGCTGCTCCACGTCGCGGGTGGTCTCGCGCTGGCTGATGGGATCGACGCGGTCTGCCGCGGGGCTCAGGGTGCCGCGGCACGAACGGAGACCGTTGTTCGCCTGATCTGCACGGCGTTGCGTTCACACGACCCCGAGGCGAATCTCGAATTGGCTGAAACCGCGACGCGATTTCGTGACCAGGGTTTGACCGGCTGGGATCTGGCCGGGCGGGAAGCGGCATTCCCTGACCCGACGGATCATGCCGCGGCGTTCGACGCGGCGCGGGCGGGTGGGCTGCGGATCACCGTCCATGCCGGGGAATGGGGCGGGGCGGCCCAGGTCCGAAGCGCGCTGCAGGTCGATCCGGAGCGCATCGCCCATGGCCCGGGCGCGATCGATGACCCGAACCTGTGCGCCGAGCTCCAGGCCCGCGGTGTCACGCTCGACCTGTGTCCGACTTCCAACTACCAGGCTGGGATCGTGCCCTCCGTCGCCGCTCATCCGCTCGCCCGCCTCCATCGGTCCGGGGTGTCGGTCACGCTCAATACGGACGACACCACGGTCTCGGACACCACCCTGTCGGAGGAGTACGCGAACGCGGTCGAGAAGATCGGGCTGACCCTCCCGGAACTCTGGGCGATCGACCGGCACGCATTGGACGTCGCATTCGCCGACGAGCCCACGCTGGTGCCGTTGCGCGAAGCGTTCGAGGCCTGGGGCGCGGCCATCCCGGAACTCAGCGAGTCCGCCAGCCAGACGTAACGCGCTCGAGTCCGCAACCACGCGCGGGTCAGCCCGGGGTGAGGCGGTCCAGGGCGGCGGCGAGCTCCGACGCGTCAGCCGCGATCACGGTCGGCTGCTCATTGGCAGGGAGCGCCTCGACTTCAGCACGAGTCGTGACCCCGGTCAGCATGAAGACGCATCGCGCGCCGACCGCCTGTGCCGCCGCGAGGTCCGTGGCGATCCCGTCGCCGATCATGATCGCCTCACCCGGATCGCGACCGACCGCATGGGCCGCCGCCTCCAGGAGGTAGGGCGCGGGTTTCCCGATCGAAACCGGGACGACCCCGGTCGCAGCCTCGAGCGCGATCACGAGGGACCCTGCCCCAGGCCGGAGGCCCCGCTCGGTCGGGTAGACGGGATCGCGGTTGGTCGCGATGAAGTGGGCCCCGGCCCGAATCGAATCGGATGCCACCACGAGGCGGGCGTAGGTCAAGTTGGGATCGAGACCGACGACGACGGCATCGGGTTCGCCTGCGGCCGCGAAGCCATCGATCGGCTCCTGGCTCATCCGTGTCGCGGCGGCACCCGAGGTCACGACGTCGTACCCGACGTCCCGTAGTTCGCGTTCAAGTCCACCACCACCGAGGACCAGGACTCGGTGGATCCCGGGGTCGTGGTCACGCAGGTAGACAGCCGTGGCGCGGGCCGACGAAACAACGGTATCGGGTGAGACGGGCGCGCCCAGCGCGGCCAGGCGGGCCTGATAGTCAGTCCGATAGTGCATCGAATTGTTCGTGACATACACGACATCATCGCCGCGCGCTGAGCGATCGGCGAGGACCGCGGCGACGCCCGGGACCGGCTCGGCGCCGCGATAGACGACACCATCGAGATCGACCAGGAGGAGGAGTCCCATGGGGCCGATCGTAGCGGTGCGTTCGCTGGCGCGTACGATTGGCCCGATGCCACGCGCCGATCGCGATCCGCTCGCCGCCACGCTGCGGTTGATCATCGATGGGACGAATCTGCTCCACGCCATGTCCCGGACGTCGTCCGCCGCGCCACCGGCGGCCCTGATCGGACGGCTGCGTGGGGTGATCCCTGCGGGCACGACGATCGAGCTCGTGTTCGACGGGCCGCCTGAGCCCGGCCTGCGCAACGAACGGATCGCGTCCGGGGTCTCGGTCCGCTACAGCGGAGGACGTACCGCCGACGACGTGATCATCAGGCTCATCGACGACGTGCGCCTGCTGGACGGCAGCGATGGCACGGCGACCCTCCTGGTCGTGACCGATGATCGGGATCTGCGCCACGCATCGCGCCTGCGCGGTGCGCGGACGGCAGGTTCGGCCTGGTTGCTCGGCCGTCTCGACTCCCGCCGCCTGACAACGCCATCGGTCGGAAACCCCAGGCCGCCGCGAGGCGCCACGCCCGGCCCGGGGTCCGGAACGGCGTCCGGATCGGAGGTCGGCGACGACGAGGCGGATGACAACCGGCCCGGCTGGAAGCCGGGTCGGGGCGCCACGAAGAAACACGGCAATCCCCGCAAAGCGCCCAAGGGTGGTGGTGCTGGTAGGATGCGGCCGTGACGATCGTCGACACGCTCAATGAGATCTGGACCCAGATCCTGGACGTCACATCCGTGTTCGTCATCCCGGATTGGGGCGGTCTGATCGCGATCCTGCCGATGCTCATCGTGCTTGGTCTCGTACTCCCCTTCCTGACCTTCCTGATGCTCGGCACGATGATCTATCTGGTGCGCAAGCCGCGAACGAAGCTGGTTCTGGAAACTGGACCGCGAATAGCCGAGATCGGAGCCGGCGGCGAGCCCGTCTTCCCGGTCGGACTTCCCCATTGCCGGCGAGACAGGCTCGTGTTCCTCTCTGGCACGGTCCGTTGTGAGCGATGTCGAGACGAGCTCGCGGTCATCTGCCCGATGTGCAACGTGGGTCGGGCTGCGATCGTCGACACCTGCACGAACTGTGGCCTCGTCCTCAAGGTCGCGCCCCGCGCGGTGGCCATAAGGACGACCCCTGGCCCCAGACCGGGCGGCGCGGCGGCGGCCTGATCACCGGCCATGGCTGAGTTCTCCTCGACGCTCTTCTCGGTGGGGGTCATCTTCGTGGCGCTCGGGTTCGCGGCGCACGTCGGTCACGCCGTCATGCTCGCCAACGGACGGCGTTTGATGCCCAGCCTGGCGCCGACCCGTCAGCCAGCCTACGCCGGTGTCGTGACCGGCTCCTTCGTTCAGGAACGCGAGAAGGCCGTGGCCGGCGGGTTGGACACCTATGCCTCGCCCAGCCCGCTCTCGCGGGTCGCCATCGGGCTGACTCTTGCGGGGTTCATCGGCCTTGGCGTGTCCATGCTGCTGCGTGGCTACGTGGTCGGACGTGGGCCGTGGGGCAACATGTTCGAGTTCACCGTGGCCTTCGCGTTCTCCGTACTCGGAGGCTATCTCCTCCTCCAGCGCCGGTATGCGATCCGCTCGATCGGGTTCATCCCGACCGGCGTGGCCCTGGCGATGCTCCTGTACGCGAGCAGCCTGCCATCGGAGATCGCGCCACTGGTGCCGGCCCTCCAGAACGCACCGCTGCTTACCATCCACGTCGGGATGGCGGTGATCTCATACGGCATCTTCGCGACCAGTTTCGCGGCAGGGGTCGCCTACCTGGCACAAGGACAGCACGATCGGTTCGCCTGGCTACCCTCGCACAAGGTTCTCGACGAGGTCGCGTATCGATCCGTCATCATCGGCTTTCCGATCTTCGCCACGATGATCATCCTGGGCTCGTGGTGGGCGTCGATCGCCTGGTCACGGTATTGGGGCTGGGATCCGAAAGAGACGGCGGCACTCGTGACCTGGCTCGTGTACGCCATCTATCTCCACGCGCGCAACCAGCGCTCCTGGGCCGGCCGACCGGCAGCCCTCCTGCTCGTCGTCGGGTTCGGGATGGTCCTTGTGACGTATTCAGGGTCGCTCTGGTTCAGCGG